>DASWMK010000013.1 GCA_036399815.1 Acidimicrobiales bacterium | reverse complement strand
CCGGCGGTGCCGGTCGTGATGCCCTCGTCGCCCTCGTCGCCGAGCTCGGCGGCGGCCGCCGCCCTCGCGCCAGCGCACTCCCGACAGCGGCGGTACCCGCGGTTGCGGGCCTCGGGCAGGGTGTCGGGGCCGAAGCAGACGAACGTCTCGGCCGCCATCAGCTCCTCGACCACCTCGGGCGCCGAGCAGGCGTCGACGTCGTGGACGACCTGGTTCCGCTTGTCGCCGAGCCAGCGGTGGTTCTCGAAGCGGGTCGGCCGGTCCATGGGCCGACACACTACGGCCGGACGCGCCGGGGGGAGGCCCGTAGGCCTCCCCCCGAACGATGAGAACTTGCTGGAAGAACCCGTGTGACGCTGTCGTTGCCGAGCGGGACCAGCTCCCGGACGTCGCACGAGGGTGGATGGCGGGGATTCGCCTGGGTGGTCCAGCGGCCGCCTAGCGGCCAGCCACCTCCGAGGTCCCCCTACAACAATCGTTCAGCTGGACCACCTCCTTTCTTCGGTCCGCACAGTCAATCACATCCGCGCGGCCGTTCCACCCTCAGTTCGCGGTGCTCGTCGCCAGTTCGGTGCGAACCGCCCAGGCCGCCACCTCGGTCCGGGACGCCATCCCGAGCTTGGCCAGGATGTTCGACACGTGGACGGCCGCCGTGCGGGGCGAGATGAACAGCCGGTCGGCCAGCTCGGCGTTGGTCAGGCCCTCGGCCAGCAGCGCCACGACCTCTCGCTCGCGAGGCGTGAGGACGTCGGGCCCGAGCGGGCCGCTCACCTTGCCGAGGCGGCGGAGGACGGCGTGGGCCTCATCCCGGCGCCAGCCGCCCCAGGAGGCGAGGAGGCGGTCGGCCGTCTCGGCGTGCGGGCGGGCGTCGGCCGGGCGCCCCTCGGCCAGCAGGCACCGGGCGGCCGTCAGGTGGGCGGTGGCCAGCGGGGCCGGCGGCAGGGGCGACGGCGACTCGGCCAGCACCGGCCCGAGCAGGGCGAGCGCGTCGCCGTTACGGCCCTCGCAGGCGGCCAGCTCGGCCGTCGCCACCACCAGCGACACGGCGTGCAGCGGCTCGAGCACGCCGTGGGGCTCGCTGGCCCCGTCCAGCAGGTCGCGCAGCCGGTCGGTGCCGAGGCCGGCCCGGCACCCGACGGCCACCACCGTGTTCAGGGTGGTGGCGTCGCAGCGCCACCCGCGCCGCATGCCCCGCAGGAGGGCGTCGAGCGCGGCCCTGGCCGCCGTGAGGTCGCCCCGGCGGGCCGCCACCAGCAGCTCGGCGGCCACCTTGGCCGACCGCTGCCGGCCGTCGAACGCCTCGACGGACGCGAGGACGGCGGCCGCCTCGTCCAGCGCGTCGTCCTCGGTGGCGAGCAGCGCCTCGTGCAGCGAGTACCACAGCTGCTTGCCCTGGCGGAGCACGACCTTGGCCCGGTCCTGCCCGGCGGAGAGGTAGCGGCGGGCGGCCCGGAGGTCCCCGGCCCGCTCGGCCAGGTCGCACCGGCCCTGCGCGTACGCCGCGCCGGCCATCGCCTCGTACCCCGCCTTCTCGGCCGCCGCCCGCATGCGCTCGAGGAGCCGGGCCGCCTCCTCGATCGTGTGGTACTGGGTCTCGGACAGGACGAGGTTGTGCAGCGCCCTCGTGACGAGGACGTGGAAGCCCCGCTCCTCGGCCTCGTCGGCCACCTGGCGGAGCATCGCCGCGCCCTCCTCGACCCGGTCGGGCTGGTTGATGAGCGCCGACCCCTCCTCGACGCGGGCCTGGAGGACGACGTCCTCCGGCCCGTCGGCGAGCGCGGCCGCCAGCGCCGCGCCGGCCCACTCGATCGCCTCGGCCGGGTGGTCGGCCAGCATGTACGCCTGGGCCAGCTGGGCCATGGCCCGGCTGCGCTCCTCGCCCCGCTCCATGCGGTCCACGAGCGCCCGCAGCTCCTCGGTGCCGGCCCAGAAGGCGTCGACCTCGGCCAGCTCCCACCGCAGCCGCACGATCATCCGCAGGGCCGCCGACTCGCCCTCGACGGCGCCCTGCCCGGACGCCACCGCCCGCCAGCGCTCGGCATGGGCCAGCGCCTCGCCGACCAGGCCCAGCAGCCACGCCGCCCTGGCCGCCGTCTCCAGCAGGACGAGGTCGTCGTCCGCCTCGGTGAGGCCGAGCTCGGCCAGCCGCAGCGCCTGGTAGGTCGAGCCCCTGGCGAGGTAGCGGGCCGAGCCTCGTCGGGCGGCGTCGACCATGTCGGCGTACCGGCCGGCGCCGTTGGCGTGGTAGGCGACGGCGGCGAGGTCCGAGCTGCCCGACCGGTTCAGGGCGTCGAGGGCGGCCTCGTGGAGCCGGCGCCGCTCCCGGCCGAGCAGGTCGCCGGCCACCGCCTCCCTGGCCAGCGCATGGCGGAAGCTGAAAACGTCGTTCTCCGCCTCGACCACGAGGCCCCTGGCGACGAGGTCGCGCAGCACGCCGATGAGCTCGTCCTCGTCCGCACCGGTGACCGCGGCGAGCAGGTCGAACGCCACCCGCCGCCCGAGCACGGCCGCGGCCTCGACGATCCGCCGCTCACGGGGGCTGAGGTCCTCCAGCTGGGTGCGGATGGCCTCGGCCAGGCTCCACGGGAGGGGCTGCTCGCACAGCTCCTCGGGGGTGACGTCCCCCGCCGACGCGAGCAGCTCCTCCAGGAAGAACGGGTTGCCCCCGGTCCGCCCGTGGAGGGCCTCGACGACCCGGAACGACGCCGGCCGGCCGTAGACGGCGTGGACGAACGCGGCGACGTCGGCCGCCGTCAGCCGCTCGAGGCGCAGGTGGGTGACCGAGTGCCGCCGCTCCAGCCGGGGCAGGAGCTCGCTCGCCGGGTGGCGGCGGCTGAGCTTCTCGGGGCGGTAGGTGCCGACGAGCAGCACGGGGTGCCCGTCGGGCTCGGCCAGGCGCTCGAAGAGGGCGATGCTCTCGCCGTCCGCCCAGTGCAGGTCCTCGAACACGACGAGGCCGGGACCGGGCGACGTCGCCTTCCGCACCAGCTGCACGCCGAGGCGGATGAGCTCCTGGGGGACC
>DASWMK010000012.1 GCA_036399815.1 Acidimicrobiales bacterium | reverse complement strand
CGGCCAGCGTCACCCGGACCCGGGCGACGGGTGAGAGCGTCCCGTCGTTCACGCCGGCGCCCGTCACCATCGACATCGCCGACGACATCCCCCTGCCCGATCAGTTCCCCGACCCGATCGAGCTGCCGCCGGGCCAAAGCCAGTGCATCCCGCTGCCGCCGCCCCTCGAGTCGTGCATCACCGCCGGCGGGGGCACCACCGAGACGACCGACGGGGAGGTGACGGCCAAGGCCGCCGCCGTCCGCATCGACCTGCTGAGCGGCCTCCCCGAGGGTGGCATCACCGTCGCCCTGTCGAACGCCGAGGCGGGCATCGCGGCGACCGTGCCGGCCCCGCCGACGTCGACGACGTCGGTCCAGCCGACCACGCCGCCGACCGCTCCCCCGACCCTGCCGAGGACGGGCGGGCCCGAGCCCTGGCTCCCCGTCGCCGGGTGGTCGCTGCTCGGCCTCGCCGTCCTGACCGGCGGCGGCGCTCGCTTGGCCTCGACCCGGCGGGCGGCGGACGTGACGAGGAGCGGCGGGCGATGACCGTGCGGGAGCCGGCCCGGAGGCGGTGATGGTCGAGCCGACCGTCGTCGCGGCCATCGCCGTCGCCGGCGCCGTCCTGTTCGCCGTCGTCGGTGGCCTGGCCGGCGCGGCGCTGCGCTGGTACCGCCAGCGGCGCCCGGCGCCGACCGCGCCGCACTCCGTCGCGACCGTCTCCGCGGCGCCCGTAGCAGCGGGACGGCCGGCGTCCCCCGCCGCTGCGGTCCGCCCCGCCGCCGCCTCGACGCTGCCCGCCGCCGCACCGTCCGCCGCGGCGCCGCCCGCGGCACCGTCCGCGGCGACGCCGGCCGGCCCGGCTCGCGCCGACGTCACCACCCGCCTCGCCTCCGGCCTCCGGCGCCATCCGTGGGCCCGTCGGAGCCTGACCGTCGCCGCGCTGGCGATGGCGGCGACCGGGGTCGGCGTGCTCGCCTACCCGGCTGTCACCGACGTCGTCCAGGCCCGCATCCAGACCCGCCTCGAGCACCAGCTGGCCAGCCCGCAGTTCCGGCAGGTGTACCTGGCCGGCCGGGTCGAGGAGGGCGACAGCGTCACCCGCCTCCGCATCCCGTCGATCGGCGTCGACACGGTCGTCGTCGAGGGGACGACCGAGAGCGCCCTCCGGGCCGGCGCGGGCCACTACCCGTCGACGCCGCTGCCGTGCCAGGAGGGCAACGTCGGCATCGCCGGGCACCGGACGACCTACGGCCACCCGTTCCGCAACCTCGACCAACTCGGGGTCGGCGACGAGATCGTGCTCGACACCCCCGTCGGCACCTGCACCTATCGCGTCGCCGAGGCGCCGTTCCCGGTGGCGCCCACGGCGACGTCGGTCGTCGCCCCCACCGACGCCTCGCTGCTGACGCTGACCACCTGCCACCCGGTCGGGAGCGCGGCGCAGCGCCTCGTCGTGCGGGCCGAGCTGGTCGCCTCCGACGGAGCGGTGGCATGAGGCGACGGCCGCTCCTGGCGGCGATCGGCGCCCTCGTCCTCGCCGTCGTCCCGGCGTCCGCGGCGCAGGCCGACGAGGGTGACCAGTGGACGGCGCCGCTGACGACGGCGACCACCAGCGACATCGTGCTCGCCGGCCGGTTCACCGGCCCGGCCCCGCAGTGGGCGGTCCTCGACTCGGCCACCGTCACCCTCCGCTGGGCGGGTGCCGGTGAGCTCCCGGACGGCTGCACCGTCCCGGGCGCCCGGACCGTACCGCTCACGGGGACGGGCACGACGCGGACGTTCAACGTGCCGGTGTCGCTCCCGTGCAACGGGGACTACGTGGCGTCGGCGCGGGCCGTGTCCCGGGCCGGCGACTGTCCCGACGTGGCCGACTGCCCCGCCCTCCCCGACCTTCCCGTCGCCGTCGCCGCGCCCGGCCCGGCGCCGACCGCCCTCGCCGCCGCCACCGACGACGAGCGAC
>DASWMK010000011.1 GCA_036399815.1 Acidimicrobiales bacterium | reverse complement strand
GGGCGCGGCGCGGTGGTCGCCGTCGGGCGCCGGCGCTGCCTCCCCGACGCCGGGCCGGGCACGGTCGTCACCTCCGACGGCGACGCGCTCCGGCAGGAGGCCGACCGGGTGCTGGCGGCCCCGGCGGCGACGCCGTAGCGGGGACCCCGCCGTCGGTCCTCCTCGTGGTCGAGGAGGTGACGGCGGCCGCCGCCGACGCGGCGACCGCGCTGCTGTCCGGCGGTGAGCGGGCGAGGGTGGCCGCCATCCGCCGCCCGGCCCGGGCCGCCGCCGTCGCCGTGTCGCTCGCCCTCACCCGCCGGGTGCTCGCCGAGGCGACCGGCCGGCCGACGGCCGCCATGGCGTTCACCCGGGCGTGCGCCCGGTGCGGCGACCCCGACCACGGCCGCCCGCGGCTGCTCACCGCCGAGGTCGAGTTCAGCGTGTCGAGGAGCGAGCGGTGGGCGGTGGTGGCGGTCGCGCCCAGGCCGGTGGGCGTCGACGTCGAGGACCCGGGCCGGCCGGTGGCCGCGGGCGACCTGACGCCGGTGCTGTCCCCGGCGGAGCGGCGGTGGGCGGGCCGGCGGGCCGGCGGCGACCTGCTCGGCCTGTGGGTCCTGAAGGAGGCGGCCGGCAAGGCGATGGGGCTCGGCATCGTCGACGCCGACCGCTTCTCCGTGGTGACCGGCCAGGGCGACGACCTCGCCGGATGGCGGCCCGTCGCCGACGCCCCCGACGGCCGGTGGAGCGTCACCCGGGTGGACGCTCCGCCGGCGTCGGTCACCGGCGACGCACCGGCGGCGGTCGTCGCCCCGGACGGCCCGGCCACCCTGGTCGACCCGGGCACGCCGGCCGCCCTGGTCGCCGTGGCCGTCGCCGGCGACCCCCTTCCCGTGCACCTCGCCGGCTGACTCATCGCTCCCCCAGGCGGCGGAGGGCGTCCTCGAGGGCGGCGAGGACGACGAGGGCCGTCTCCCGGTCGAGCGCGGCCGGGTGCAGGGGCGGCAGCATGGCGATCGACCGGCGCAGCCCCTCGACCTCCTCGACGCGCCAGCCGGTCATGGCGCCCGAGCATAGCGAACACATGTTCGATTGTCGAGCCGCTACCAGGCGACCTCGCTGCAGCCCTCGTGGGTCTCCGGCTCGACCTGGAACGTGGCGTGCGCGATCCCGTACCGCTCGACCAGCAGGCTCCTCGCCTGGTCGAGCACGGCGTGGCCGTCGGTGCGGGCGCCGGTCATGAGGTGGGCGGAGGCGACCTCCATCGCCGAGGTGAGGGTCCAGACGTGCACGTCGTGGACGTCGACGACGCCGTCGATGGCCTCGAGGTCCGCCTGGAGGGCGGCGAGGTCGACATCCGGCGGCGCCGACTGGAGCAGCACCCGCAACGCCTGGCCGCCGACGCGCCACGTCCTCGGCAGGATGAAGACGCCGATGGCGGCGCCGACGAGCGGGTCGACGTACCGCCAGCCGGTCGCCTGGATGACGACGGCGGCGACGATGGCGCCGGCCGAGCCCAGCGTGTCGGCCACCACCTCCAGGTACGCGGCGTGGACGTTCAGGCTCTCGCCGGCGCCACTCCGCAGGAGGGCGAACGCCACGAGGTTGACGGCGAGGCCGGCCACGCCGACCACGAGCATCGGCCCGGCGAGGACCTCGGGCGGGTCGGACAGCCGGGTGGCCGCCTCGAAGAGGACGTAGCCGGCGACGCCGACGAGCAGGACGGCGTTGGCCAGCGCGGCCAGGATCTCGAGCCGGTACAGGCCGTAGGTGCGGCCCGGCCGGTGGCCCCCGCTCCTCGCCACCCGGATGGCGGCGAGGGCCATCCCGAGGCCGACGGCGTCGGTGAGGAGGTGACCGGCGTCGGACAGGAGGGCGACGGAGTTGGTGAGGAAGGCGGCGCCCGCCTCGACGAGGAGGAACGACCCCACGAGGGCGAACGCCCAGGCCAGCCGCCCGGCGTGCCGGCCACCGGCGCCGGGCCCGTGGCCGTGGTGGTCGTGGGCGGCGGCGTGCCGTCGGCGGAGGTCGCCGCGGGCCGCGTCCCGGCCGCCGAGATCCTGCGCCGGCGCGTCCGGGCCGCAGCCACCGTCGCGCACCGCGTCCTGACCGCGACCACCGGAATCCTGCGCCGGCGCGTCCGGGCCGCAGCCACCGTCGCGCACCGCCTCCTGATCGCGGCCGCCGTCGCCAGCGGTGAGCCGGCGGCCGTCGCCGTCGTCGTCCCGGGCGGCGTGCCCGCTGCCGTCCGGGTCGGGGCGTGCGCCGTCCTCCGCCGGTCGGGCGTCGCTCGGGCCCACGTCGGTCAGCCGGCGGGGAGGGCCTCGATGCGCTCGGCCAGCTCCGCGGCCGTTCTCGGCCGCTCGGCGGGGTCGGCCGTGAGGCAGGCGGCGATCACGTCCCGCTCGGCCGGGCCGAGGGACGGGTCGACCGTCGGCGCCGTCGTGAGCACCTTCCGCAGCGCGAGGAGCGCGTCCCGGTCGGGCAGCTCGCCGTAGAGCCCCTTCCCCGACAGGACGCGGTGCAGGGAGGCGCCGAGTGACCAGATGTCCGACGCCCGCGACCCGCGCTCGCCCCGCATGAGGCCCGGGTCCATGAACTCGATCGACCCGATCGGGCCCATGCCGGTCACCGACTGGCCGGGGTTCAGGAACTGGGCCAGCCCGAGGTCGGAGAGCTTGGCCCCGCCCTCGTGCACCATGATGTTCGCCGGCTTGATGTCCCGGTGGACCACGCCGGCCTCGTGGAGCACGTGCGCCGCCCGGGCGGCGTCGGCCATGGCCCGCAGGATGTCCGCCCTCGTCAGCGGTCGGGCCGGGTTGGCGAGCGAGCCGAGCTCGAAGTATTCCATCGTGTAGTAGAAGGTGCCGCCCTCCTGGCCGGCGTCATAGAGGCGCACCAGATAGGGCGAACGGACGGCGGCGAACACCCGCAATTCCTTCGTCGCTCGACGGAAGGTGTCGTCCGTGGTGTTGCCGGCGAGCACCTTCACGGCCACGTAGTCGCAGTTGACGGGCAGCCGCGACGGCGGCTTGGCGAGGAAGAACTCGCCGTAATTGCCCTGCCCGAGCGAGCGGATGAACGTGTAGTCGGCGATGCGGTCCATGGAATTTGCTCCCCCGGTGCCTCCGTGCCGACAGCATGCCACGCGGCACGCGATCGCGGCCCCCGCTACGATCCGGCGCCGACGGTGCCGGGGAGGACCGAGGGGAGGCGACGTCATCCTGACCGTGCTGGCCGCGCTCGAGCCCGAGGAGATCGCGGCGTTCGTCCTGCTCGACATCGCCGTGATCATGGTGGTCGCGCGGCTGATGGGCGCCCTCTTCCGGCGGCTCCGTCAGCCGCCCGTCGTCGGCGAGATCCTGGCGGGCATCCTGCTCGGGCCGACTCTGCTCGGCCGGCTGCCGGGCAACCCGACCGACGACCTGTTCCCCCACGAGGTCCGCCCGTTCCTCACGGTGCTCGCGCAGCTCGGCCTCGTGATCTTCATGTTCATCGTCGGGCTGGAGCTCGACATGAAGCTGATCCGGGGCAAGGAACGGGTCGCCGCAGTGATCTCCCTCACGTCGGTCGCGCTGCCGTTCGCGCTCGGCATTCTGCTCGCCACCGCCCTGCACCAGAACCACGACGAGGCGCCCGGCGCTCGCGATTTCCTCCCGTTCGCCCTGTTCATCGGGGCGTCCATGTCGGTGACGGCCTTCCCCGTCCTGGCCCGTATTCTCACCGAACGCGGCATGTACCGGACGGCCATCGGCAGCCTCGCCCTCGCCTGCGCGGCGGTCGACGACATCCTCGCCTGGAGCCTGCTCGCCGTCGTCGTCGCCGTGGTCGAGGCCAGCGGCGTGTGGGACCTGCCGAGGATCCTCGTGCTGTCGACGGCGTTCGTCGCCTTCAGCTTCCTCGTCGTGAAGCCGCAGCTCGCCCGCGTGGCCGCCCGCTACCGGGAGCAGGGGCGGCTGACACCGAACCTGCTCGCCGTCATCCTGGCCGGGATCCTCGTGTCGGCGTTCGTCACCTCCGAGATCGGCATCCACTCGATCTTCGGGGCGTTCCTCTTCGGGGCGATCATGCCGAGGGAGGACACCCACGAGCTGTTCCGGGAGATCCTCGAGCGGCTCGAGCAGGTGAGCGTGCTGCTCCTGCTGCCGGTGTTCTTCATCGCCACCGGGTTCGGCGTGGACGTGGGCGGGCTGACGGCCGGCGACCTCGGCGAGCTCGGCCTGGTCGTGCTGGCCGCCTGCGCCGGCAAGTTCATCGGCGCCGCCGCCGGCGCGAGGGCCCAGGGCATCGCCCCCCGCAAGGCGGCCGCCATCGGCATCCTGATGAACACGCGCGGCCTCACCGAGCTGGTGATCCTGAACATCGGCGTCACCAAGGGCGTGCTGGACGGCGAGCTGTTCACCGTGCTCGTGATCATGGCCGTGCTCACCACGATCGTCACCGAGCCGCTCCTGCGCCTCGTCTACCCGGAGAAGGTGCTGGCGAGGGACGTGGCCGAGGCCGAGCGGGAGGCCCTCGGCCTGCCCCAGGCCTACCGGGCGCTCGTCGTGCTGGACGAGGACGCCGACGGCGAGGCCGGCCTCGACGCGGCCGTGGACCTCGTCGCCGCGGAGTCGCCGTCCGAGGTGGTCCTCAGCCGCTTCCGGCCCTTCCCGACGACGGGGCTCGAGGTCGGCGCCGGGCTGGTGGGCGAGCTCGACCAGCTGACGGCGTCGATGGAGGCGACCAACGCGCTGGTCGGCCGGGCCGCGGCGAGGGGCGTCCGGTGCGTCGTCCTGTCACGGTTCAGCGGCGACGCCGCCGGCGACGCGGTCGCCCAGGCCGACAGCGTGGACGCCGACGTGATCCTGCTCCCCGCCGGCGGGGACGAGGCGCTGGCGGCGGCGGTGCTGGCGACGGCGCCGCGGGCCGTCGTGCGGCGGGACGGGCCGGCGGGGTGGGACGGGCCGGTGGTGGTCCCGATCGGCGAGGGCACGGGGGACGACGCCGCGCTGGCCGTCGCGGTCCGGGTGGCGCGGGGGCGGGG
>DASWMK010000010.1 GCA_036399815.1 Acidimicrobiales bacterium | reverse complement strand
GCCAGGGTGGCGGTGGACGCCGCCGCCGGCCTGGCCGGCCCGGCCGGGCTGGCCCTCGCCGGCACGTGGTGCGCGGGCGGGCGGTGGTTCGCCCGCCTGGACGCCGTCAGCCGGTCGTGAACGTGGTCGCCCCGTCGACGTCCTCGACGGTCACGACCACCCGCCGCAGCGGCAGGTCCGGCCCCTCGAGCAGGCAGTCGAACGTGCCGCCCGGCTCCAGCACCAGCACGGGCCGGTCGCCGCAGTAGAGGCGGAGGTGGGCGCCCGCGTTCTCCGCCGCGATCGCCTCCTGGAGCTCGGCCGTCTTCTCGACGACGTCGATCACCGCCGCCGTCGCCTCGAACGTGACGTTGCCGTCGCCGTCGTCCTGGGTGGCCTCGACGGGCAGCTCCTGGCCGGCCACCGTCACCCGGCAGGTGAACGTGCCGCCGTCCTCCATCGCCACCTCGTCGGGGCAGGCGACCTCGTCGACGGCGACCCCGTAGTGGCGGGCGATCTCGCTGCGCAGGGCCGACTCGGCCTTCACCATGTCGAGGTCGTCGCTCAGCGAGCAGGCGGCGAGGAGCCCGAGGAGCGCGATCGCGGCGATGCGGCGCACGGGGGGCGAGGGTAGCGGCGGCTCAGGACGCCAGGGAGACCACCAGCAGGCCCTGGGCGAGGTGGTAGGTGACGTGGACGGCGACCCGGCCGCCGGGCGCGGCGGCGACGAACCGGTCCCAGGCCAGCAGCCCGTCGGAGACGAGGAACAGGGTGGTGCCGGCCAGCGCGGCCGCCTCGCCCGTGCTCCACCCGGCGACGACCATGGCCGCCAGCGCGAGCGCGTAGGCGGCGACCGGCCCGGCGAGGGCCGGCGACCGGCGGCGGGCGCCCCGGACGACGGCCCGCCCGGCCGTGGCCAGCGCGGCGACGACGAGCACGGCGCCGGCGGCGAGCGGGGCGGCGTGGTGGCCGTCGGCCAGGAACCCGGCGACGTAGGCGAGGTGGGCGGCGAGGAAGGCGGCCAGCCCGGCCGTGAAGCGCTCCACGGCGGGCAGGAGGGCGACGTCGCCGGCCAGGGAGGCGAGGAGGGCGACGACGAACCACGCTCTCGCCGCCCCGGACGCGGGGTCGAGCGCGACCGCCGCGCCGACGAGCAGCGCCAGGGTCGCGGGCTTGGCCACCGCCTCCAGCCGGCGGCGGCCGGTGCCGACCGCCGCCCAGTCGGCGACGGCGCCGACGGCGGCCGCCGCCAGCAGGATGCCGGCGGCGGCCGTCACGGCGCCGAGGTCAGGCGTCGAGGGGGATGACGCAGGTGAAGCGCTGCCCGGTCGGCTGGGCCGTCACCGAGCGGGCGGCGGTCGGCAGGGCCGAGCCGACGGCGGCCGGCACCCACACGCCAGGGTCGTCGGCCTGGGCCGCGGTCGGGTCGAAGCGGAACACGTCGAGGCCCCGGGCGATGTCGTTGCCGAACAGGTAGAAGGACCCGTTGGCGGCGATCGACGGCGTCTTGGCCGACCACGTGTTGGCGTCGTCGAAGACGTAGTAGGCGATCTCCTCGATGGGCGACGCCGTCTGGCCCTGGGTGACCGACCCGAGGCCCGAGATGTCGAGCACCCGGACGCCCATGCGGTACCAGGCGATCGTCATGATCCCCTCGTCGGGGTGCATGCGCAGGACGTGCGAGGTGCAGCCCCGGCCGTCGGCCGCCGTGACCGCGGAGATGAACCAGGCGCCGAGCTTGACCGGCGCCGTCTCGCGGGGCCCGGTGACGTCGTAGATGTGCAGGCCGCCGCCCGGGCAGGGGGCGTTGCCGCCGCCGTTCACCTCGTCGGTGACGACGAGCAGGGTGCGGATGCCGAGGACGGGGTCGGTGACGGTGACCGGGTCGGCCTGGTGGTGGATCTGGATGGTCGGGTCGACGATGCGGCCGATCACCGACGGGTTCTCCGGGTCGGTCGTGTCGAGGATGACCGTGTGGTTGAGGGCCGCCGAGTACGCCCTCGTCCCGGCCTCGTTGAACGTGATGTCGTGGCTGTCGGACCCGCCGGTGAGCGTGATCGTCCGTACCTTGACCGGCGAGCGCAGCCGCGCCCCGCGCAGGTCGAACACCTCGATCGTGCCGTTGCTGTCGAAGTCGCTGTTCGAGTTGTAGAGGAAGCTGCCCGACGGGTGGATCGTCGTGTTGTGGCTGCCGGTCGGCTCCTTGACGAAGCCGACGGCCTTCACCCGGTACGGGTTCGTGACGTCCACGATGACCGAGCCGAGGCCGTTGCCGACGTTGACGCCGAGGGCGGTGAGCTGGGTGTAGCAGGCCGAGCCGAGCGTGACGCCGTAGTCGGCGGCGTAGATGACGAGCGTGCGGGTGCCGCGCCGGAAGACCTGCACGTCGCCCTGGCTCACCCGGCAGTCGTACACGCGGGGCGCGCTCGGCCGGCGGGGGTTGGTGACGTCGACGATCTGGAGGCCGCGGCCGAGGCTGCCGGCGAGGGCGAAGGTGTGCACGCCGGTGGCGCCGCCCGAGCCCGGGAGGCCGGTGACGTCCACGGTGGTGAACTCGATGTCGCTGCCGCCGCCGCCCGGGGCGGACGGGCCGCCGGTCAGCGGGACGTGGGCGACCGGCGTCAGGTTCGGGCTGCCGCTGCCGGCGGCGGCGGTCGAGCCCGTGGCGGTGGCCGCGGCTGGCAGGCCGACGAGGCCGGCGACCAGCACGGTCGCCGCCGCGGCGCGGCGGAACAGGCGCATGTTCGGAGATCCCCCTCCCGGGCGCCGGCTGGCCGCCGGCGCGGTCCCCTGATCCTAGGCCGGGCGGGGCGGGAACAGTGCGGCCGGATCGCTGGCCGCCGGGTCGTCCCACGGCAGGCCGGCCTCGAGCCGGGCCCGGTAGGCGGCGACGGCCCTGGCCTTGTTGACGCCGAGCACGCCCGCCACCATCCCGTCCCGCTCGCACACGGCGACGAAGGCCCGGTCGGCCGGCGACCCGTCGACCACCCTCGTCTCGCCGTGCGGGTCCCACCAGCCGGCGACCTGGAACTTGCGGTCGTACTGGTCGCTCCAGAACCACGGGACGGGGCGGAACGGCTCGCCGGGGCCGTCGCCGGCCAGCAGCCGCCTGGCCGCGTGGCGGCCCTGGGCGATGGCGTGGTCCCAGTGCTCGACCCGCACCAGCGCGCCGGTGATCGGGTGGGGCCAGCGGGCGACGTCGCCGGCGGCCACCACCCACGGCGCCGCAAGGCAGGTCTCGTCGCACACGACGCCGTCGGCCAGCGGGAGCCCCGACTCGTGCAGCCAGCCCGTGTCGGGCGTGACGCCGATGCCGACGACGACGACGTCGGCGTCGACCACCGTGCCGTCGCCGAGGCGCACGGCCTCGACCCGGCCGTCGCCCTCGAAGCCGGCCACCCCGACCCCGCAGCGCACGTCGACGCCGTGGTCGCGGTGCACGTCGGCCACGAACCGGCCCATCTCCTCGCCGAGCACCCGGATCATCGGCGCCGGGAGGGCCTCGAGGATCGTGACCTCGAGCCCCCGGGTGCGGGCCGAGGCCGCCACCTCGCCGCCGATGAACCCGGCGCCGACCACGACCACCCGGCGGGGGCCGGCCTCGAGCTCGGCCCGCAGCGCCATGGCGTCGTCCAGGGTCCGCAGCACGTGCACCCCGGCCATCCCCTCGGTGCCGGGCAGGCGCCGGGGGACGGCTCCGGTGGCGATCACCAGGCCGTCGAAGTCGAGGGCGCGGCCGTCGTCGAGCTCGACCCGGCGGCCGCCCAGGTCGAGGTGGGTGGCCCGCCGGCCCGCCTCCCACTGGACGTCGAGGGCGGCCAGCTGGTCGTCGGAGCGCAGCGTGGTCCGCTCCGGCCCCCACTTGCCGGTGAGGACCTCCTTGGACAGCGGCGGCCGGTCGTAGGGCCGGTGCGGCTCGCCGTCGACGACGACGACCTCGCCGTCGAACCCCGCCGTGCGGAGCTGCTCGACGGCGCTCAGGCCGGCGAGCGACCCCCCGACGACGACGACCGACCGCACAGCCCCCGGTCAGCCCTCGATCGTGATGGCGTGCCGGGGGCAGACCCTGGCCGCCTCCTCCACCTTCGCCCGCAGCTCCTCGGGTGGGCTCTCCTGGAGCACGTACAGGAAGTCGTCGTCGCGCACCTCGAACACCTCGGGCGCGGCCACCATGCAGCGAGCGTTCGACTCGCACAGGTCGAAGTCAACGACCACCTTCACCGTTCAACCCCCTCTTCCGCCGTCGTCGAGGCGAGCGTATCCGCGCCTCAGGCGCCGAACAGCCCGAGGGCGTCGTCGAGCGACCACGTCGCCCAGGCGTGGGCCCCGAGGACGACGACCGAGATGAGCGCCATCATCGCGTTCTGCCCCTGCTCGGCCCAGTCGTGGACCATCAGCGTGAAGTACAGGACGTTGAGCACGAGCCCGCCGACGGCGGCGATCGGGGTGAGGAAGCCGAACACCAGGCCGAGGCCGATGGCCAGCTCGGCCCACACGACCACGTGGGCCATGACCTTCGGGCGGGGGGCGACGACCCGCTGGAAGCCGGTGCGCACGAACCCCCAGCGGTGCTTCTCGGCGACCGACGACGCCCACGCGATCCCGGTCCCCCGCTCGAACCAGCCCCGCTTGTCCTTGTGCCGCCAGCTCTCGAGCCACCACAGGCCGAGGCCGATCCGGAGCACGGCGAGCCACTCCCAGACGTCGAGCCACGTGGTGCGCATGGCGGCACCCTACGCAGCCCGCTACCCTTCCCGCCCCAAGCCCCGCACGGTGGACCCCCCGGTCCTCGCCGTTCGGGGCTCGTCGTCGCGCGTGCGCGAGGAAGGAGGGCAGGTGAGCGCCCACCCCGACCTGGACGAGGAGCAGGCCCACCTCGACCGGGCCTACGAGTGCCTGGCCGCCATGCGGGAGCGCACGGCGCGGATGGCGGCGGCCGACGACCTGAGCGCCGGGGCGGTCGACGGCGCGATCGCGGCCTGGCACCTGCGCCGGCGGCTGGCGACGATGGACGAGGCCGGCACGGTGCTGTGCTTCGGCCGCCTCGACACCGAGGACGGCGAGACGTTCCACGTCGGGCGGCGCCACGTGGAGGACGGGTCGGGCGAGCCGGTCGTGGTCGACTGGCGGGCGCCGGTCAGCACGCCGTTCTACCGGGCGACGGTCCGCGACCCCATGGGCCTCGACCGGCGGCGCCGGTTCCTCGTCGAGGCCCGCCGGGTGGTCGACCTGTTCGACGAGCGCTTCGACGACCCCGACTCGGTGACCGGCGGCGGCGTGCCCGACCCCCTCCTCGCCGAGCTGGAGCGGGCGAGGACGGGCGAGATGCGCGACATCGTCGCCACCATCCAGGCCGAGCAGGACGTGGTCATCCGGGCCCCGCTCGACACCCTCCTCGTCGTGCAGGGCGGCCCGGGCACGGGGAAGACGGCGGTCGGCCTCCACCGGGCCGCCTTCCTCCTCTACGAGCACCGGGGCGTGCTGGAGGAGCAGCGGGTGCTCGTCGTCGGCCCGAACCGGGTGTTCCTGCGCTACATCTCGGCCGTCCTCCCGTCCCTCGGCGAGACGGCGGTCGTGCAGGCCACGGTCGAGACCCTGGCCGGGGCCCGGTGGCGGGTGCGGGCCGAGGACGGCGCGGCCACCGCCACCCTGAAGGGCGACGCCCGCATGGCGACCGTGCTGGCCAGGGCGATGCACCAGCACCTGGCCCCGCCCGACGGCGACGTGGACGTCGTCCTGACGTCGGGCCGGGCCAGGGTCCCGGCGGCCGACGTGGCCGAGGTGATGGCCTCGACGGTGGAGCGGACGGGCACCTTCGCCGCCGGCCGGGAGGTGTTCCGGGGCCGCATGCACCGCCTGGCCTGGGACGTCCACCGCCGCCAGGCCGCGCTGCCGGCCCCCGAGGACCGCTTCCTCGAGGAGCTGCGGGCCGACCGGGCCTTCGCCGCCGCCGTCGGCCGGATGTGGCCGGCGCTCAGCGCCGCCGCCCTCGTCCGCCGCCTCCTCTCCAACCGGCGGGCCATGGCCCGCGCCGCCGAGGGGGTCCTCTCCCCCGCCGAGCAGGCGCTGCTGCGCCGGCCGGCGGCCAAGCGGGTGGACGACGAGCCGTGGACGGCGGCCGACGTGCCCCTCCTCGACGAGGCCGAGGCCCTGCTGAACGGCGTGCCCGCCACCTACGGGCACGTGGTCGTGGACGAGGCCCAGGACCTGTCGGCCATGGCCCTGCGGATGGTGGCCCGCCGCAGCCCGACCGGGTCGCTCACCGTGCTCGGCGACCTGGCCCAGGCGACCAGCCCGTGGGGGCAGGACCGGTGGGAGGACGCGCTCGTCCACCTCCGGGGGCCGGCCGAGGCCCGCATCGAGGAGCTCGGCCTCGGCTACCGGGTGCCGGGGCCGATCCTCGACGTCGCCAACCGGCTGCTGCCCGAGGCCGCGCCCCACGTCCGCCCCGCCCGGTCGGTGCGCACGGCCGGCGACCCGCCGGCGGTCGTCACCGCGCCGACCCCCGGCGACCTCGTCCCCGCGGCGGCGAGGGCGGTGGCGGCGGCGGCCGAGCGGTGGTCGTCGGTCGGCGTGATCGCCGTCGCCGAGCACCTCGGGCCGCTCGAGGCCGCGCTGCGCGACGCCGGCGTGGCCGTCGGGTCGGGGCTGCGGGTCGGCCTCGGCGAGCGGGTCACCCTGCTCCCGCCGGCGGCGGCGAAGGGCCTCGAGTTCGACGCCGTCGTGGTGGTCGAGCCGGCCGCCGTCGTCGCCGCCGAGCCGAGGGGGGTCCGAGCCCTCTACGTGGCCATGACGAGGGCCGTGCAGCACCTCACGCTCGTGCACGCCCGGCCGCTGCCGGGGGCCCTGCGGGGGGCGGCCGCCGCCTGAGCGGGCGGCCGCCCCCCGGCCCCGCCCGCTACGGGCTGGACTGCTGGCAGAGCTCGGCCGGGTCGCTCCGCTGGCAGACGTTGTGCTTGATCATGTTGACCCCGGCGGCACCGCTGGCGTCGATGTCGTTCGGGAGGTTGCGGCGGGCCGTGTTGAAGCGGATGACGTTGGCGGCCGCCACGCCGCCGCCGAGCTCGGTGGCGTCGGCGAGGACGATGCCGCCGCTGGCGATGGACGGGTTGCCGCGCCCGTCGTGGTCCTGGACGGTGTTCTCCTCGACGGTGGTGCTCTGGGCGCCGAGGAGGACGATGCCGGCGCCGGCCACCGGCGGGTCGCCCTCGTCGTCGGGCGTGCACACCTCGTCGTTGTGCGAGGCGACGTTCTCGGTGATCCGCCAGCCGGCGGTGTTACCCACCCCGTTCGACGGGGTGTCGAGGAACATGAAGCCCGAGCAGTTGTCGACGGCGGTGTTGCCGCTGACCGTGCCGCCCAGCGCGTCCCTGACGAACAGGCCGAACAGCCCGTTGCCGGCGGCGTAGTTGCCGGTGACGAGGTTCCCCGGCCCCGTCGTGTCGCCCAGGTAGAGCCCGGCCTCGGAGCTGCCCTCGACCCGGTTGGTGCGGAACGTCGTGCGCTGCGAGCTGAAGGCGGCGATGCCGTACTCGCCGTTGTCGACGGCCCGGTTGTCCTCGATCGTCACCCGGTCGCCGAACAGGGCCAGGATGCCGGTCCCCGGGAAGTTCAGGACCGAGAAGCCCGACACGCGCACGTTCGAGATCTGGATGGTGCCCTGCTCGTTCACGCCGGCGAAGATGCAGATGCCGTCGCGGCTCGGCTGGCCGGGCCCGTCGGCGCAGTTGTTCGGCCGCAGCTGGCGCGGCGGCTTCAGGACGGCGTTCTGGCCCCGCAGCGTGATGTTGTCCTCGTAGATGTTGAGCTGCTCGCGGTAGACGCCCGCCTCGACCACGACGACGTCACCGGGGTCGGCCCGGTCGATGGCGGCCTGGATGGACTGCCCCGGGCCGACGACGATCGTCGCCGCCGCGGCCGGTGACGCCAGCGCGACCGGCATCCCCAGGCCAGCCGCGAGGCCGGCTCCCAGCAACCGACGTAGCCGCATCAGTGCTCCTTCGTCGTCGTCGGACAGGCCGCCGCCCGGGGCGGAACGTAGCGCCGGCTACGGCGACGACGCGCGCCGGGCGCGGTAGGCGCGGGCCAGCGCGCCGACGGCGTCCGGGGGGACGGGGACGGCGGCGCCGAGCGCCGACGCGGCCCAGGCGACGTGGGCCACCCGCTCCACCACCGTGGCCACGTGGAGGGCGTCGTCGGGGTCGCGGCCGACGGCGACCAGGCCGTGGTTGGCGAGCAGCGCGGCGCCCCGGTCGGCCAGGTGGCGGCAGGCCTCCTCCCCGAGCGCGGCCGACCCGGTCGCGCGGAAGCCGCACACCGGCACGTCGCCGCCGACGAACAGCACGGCCTCCTCGATGACGGCGGGCACGGGCCGGCCGACGACGGCGAACGCGCTGGCGTGGACCGGGTGGGCGTGCACGACCCCGTGCACCTCGGGGAAGGCGCGGTAGCAGGCGAGGTGGAGGGCGAGCTCGGAGGTCGGCGGGCGGCTCCCGTCGACGACGGTGCCGTCCCGGTCGACGACGACCAGGTCGGCCACCTCCATCGGCCCGTACGGCAGCGACGACGGGGTGGCGCACACCGTGCCGTCGGCCAGCCGCCCGGAGACGTTCCCGGCCGTGCCGGCGACGAGGCCGGCGGCCAGCATCCCCTTGGCCGCGGCGAGGACGTCCTCGGGGGTGACGGTCAGCGCTCGACCACCGCCTCGGCCTCGATCTCGACCACCCAGCGGGGGTCGACCAGGCCGGCGACGACGACCATGGTGGACGCCGGGCGGACCTCGCCCAGCACCTCGCCGTGGGCCCGGCCGACGGCGTCGGCCACGGCCGCGTCGGTGACGTACATGCGGGTGCGGACGACGTCGGCCAGCGAGGCGTCGGCGGCCAGCAGCGCGGTCTCGATGATCTCCAGGCACCGGCGGGCCTGGTCGCCCGGGTCGGGGGCGCAGGACCCGTCGGGCCAGATCGGCCCGGTGCCGGCCACGACCACCCGGTCGCCGACCCGCACGGCCCGGCTGAAGCCGATCACCGGCTCGTAGGGCGACCCCGACGACACCCGGCGGCGGTCGCTCACGGCTCCACCACCACCGGGTCGCCGGTGCGGACCTCGCCGTCCTCCAGCACGGTGGCGTAGACCCGGCTCCAGCCCGGGTGGCGCTCGTGGCGCATGCGCATGGGGTCGCCGCGGAGGAACCAGCGGGCGTTCTGATGGCACGGCGTGGCGTAGGCGGTGACGGCCAGCAGGGCGCCGCCGGCCCGCAGCTGCACGCCGGGCCGGACGGTCGACCAGTCGAGCCCGGCGACGGTCAGGTTCTCGCCGGTGGCGCCCGGGAACACCTCGTGCCCCTCGGCCCGCAGCGCGTCGATCCGCTCCAGCGACCACAGGCACACGGCCTGCCAAGTCGTGCCGTGCAGGCGCCGGGTCGCCTGGCGGTCGCCGGCCAGGCCCCGCCGCCCGATCCGGGCCGACGGCACCGGCTCCTTCGGGACGCCGCCCCGGTTGACGCTGACCTGGGCCACCGAGCCGGTCGCGGTCGGCGCGCCGGCGCCGGCGTCGCGCAGGGCCCGGCCGGCGAGCAGCGGGTGGTGCTCGGCGGCGTGGGCGGCGTGGCGCAGCACCCAGGCGGCGTCCACCTCCACCCCGTCGACGGTCGCCGTGCGCCGCCACCCGTCCCGGCCGAAGCCCGCCACCGCCTCCACCAGGCGGGCGGCCGCCTCGTCGAGCGTCTCGATCACGACGCCCACCGGCTCCTCGGCGGCCGGCGGGTCGGGCAGGTCGAGGCGGGCGACCGGCGGGGCGTCGCCGGCCATGGCGGCCAGCACGTCGGCCATCGCCGCGGTGAGGTCCCGGTCCCGGGCGAGGTGGTCGACCGCCGACCAGCGGCCGGCGGTGCGGGCGGTGAGCGCGTCGAGCCCGATGCCCTCGAGGTGGTGGCGCCAGCGGGTGGCGGCCGTGCGCACCGACCGGGTGGCGTCGGTGGTGGTGACGTCGGCGCCGTCGAAGCGGCACCCGGCGCAGGTCTCGACGGGCACGGCCGCCAGTCTGGCCGGTCCCGCCCCGCCCGTGGGCCAGACTGCGGCGGTGGACGACGCCGACCGGGTGCAGGCGCGGACCGCCGGCGCGGCCGACCGCGGCTGGGTGGAGGCGTTCCTCGCCGCGCACCACAGCGCCAGGGTCGTCTCCCGCGGCCGCCTGTTCCACCCCGCCGACCTCGACGGGCTCGTCGCCGAGGCGCCCGGCGGCGACCGCCTCGCCCTGCTCACGTGGCGGCCCGACGGTGACGACCTCGAGGTCGTCACCCTGCACGCCGCCGTCCCCGGGCGGGGCGCCGGCTCGGCGCTGCTCGCCGCGGCCGCCGCCGAGGCCAGGCGCCGCCGCTGCCGGCGGCTCTGGCTGATCACCACCAACGACAACACGGCCGCCTTCCGGTGGTACCAGCGGCGGGGGATGGTGCTCGCCGCCGCCCACGTCGGCGCCGTCGCCGGGTCGCGGCGGTTGAAGCCGGAGATCCCGGAGACCGGCGACGACGGGATCCCGATCCGCGACGAGCTCGAGCTGGAGCTGCGCTGGTGAGCGGGGTGGAGGTGCGGTCGTGGTGCGACGACCCGGCGGCCGTCGTCGACGCCTGCGAGCGGCTGGGCGGCCGGCCGGTGGAGGTCGACCCCGAGCCGGGGGTGGCCGCCCGGCGCTCGTTCTCGCGGGACGGCTGGGTCGTGCACGTGGACGAGGTCGCCGACGTCGGCACGTTCGTCGCCGTGTGCGCCGGGTCGGCGACCGAGGCCGAGGTCGTCACGACGGCGCTGGCCGTGGACGAGGCCGACGTCCTGCGCTGGCCCTACGACCACCTCGTCGCCATGCACGCCGCCGCCGGGACGTGGCGCGCCCGCCTCGCGGCGGCCGGCGAAGGGGCCGGCCGGCTGGTCCTCGTCGACGGCCCCAGCGCGTCGGGCAAGACCACCCTGGCCCACGCGCTCGTCCGGGACGAGGGGCTCCACTACGTGCGCCGGCACACCACCCGCCAGCGCCGCAGCCCCGACGACGACGCCGAGTACGTGTTCGTGTCGGCCGACTCGTTCGCCGAGACCGCGGCGGCCGGCGGGTTCCTCGAGTACCGCCACTTCGAGTTCGGCATGAGCTACGGCCTGGCCTGGGACGTCGCCCTCCCGCCGGTCGTCGGCGGGGCCAGCGCGCTGGGCGTGATGAACCTCGGCGGGGTGCGCTGGGTGAAGCGCCTGCTGCCCGAGGCCGTCACCCTGCTGATCACGGCGCCCAGGGAGGACCTGGCCACCCGCCTGCTCCAGCGGGGGGTGAACACCCCGGAGCAGATCGAGGAGCGCCTCGGCAACGCCGCCAAGGTGGAGCACTACCGCCCCTACTACGACCACGTGGTCGTGAACAGCGAGGGCCGCCTGGACGAGGCCCTCGCCGAGGCGAGCGCCGCCATCCGCGCCTGAGCGCGGCGGCCGCCCCCCTCAGGGGTCAGTCGTCGTCGCCGCCGTGGTCGTCGCCGCCGCCGTCGTCGTCCCCACCGCCGCCGTCGTCCCCGCCGTGGTCGTCGAAGGTCGTGTCGGTGGAGTCGACGTGGTCGTCGTCGGCGCCGTGGTCGTCGAACGAGGTCGGCGGGGCGGTGGCCGCCGGGGCCGTGGTGGCGGGCGGGGCGGCGGTGGTGGCGACCGTCGTCGACGTCGCCGGCTCGTCCTCGTCGTAGTCGTCCTCGCTGACCTCGACGATCGGCACGCCGGCCTCGCAGGTGGCGAGGATGGCGGAGTCGTCGCCGTCGTGGTCGAACCACACCTGGCCGTCGGGGGCCCGGGTGTCGCGCTCCCACCCGAGGTTCGGGGAGGCGTCGACCAGCGCCGGCTCCCCGTCCACGCAGGTGAACGACGCCTGCCCGCCCCTCGCCACCTCGGTGACGACGACGGCGGTCGTGGTGGTCGACGGCGACCCGGCGCCCTGGGTCGACGGGGCCCGCTCGGCGACGACGAGGTCGGTGGCCGCGGCCTGCTGCTCGCCCACCCTCGCGCCGACCAGGCTGACCGCCGACCAGGCGAGCGACGTCGCCAGCACGGTGCCGGCCAGCCAGACGGCGATGAGGATGCTGCGACGGCGCACGGCGGCAATTGTCGCCGACGGGGCCCCCGATCCGGCCTAACGGGCGACTAAATCCCCCTTGTGGGTGCGTACCGTCCCTCGCCCGACGTCCGCGGCCTGCGTACCGTTTCCCCCATGGCCGTCATCGCGTTGATCGAGGACGACCCCGCCATCCGGCAGGCCGTCGCCAGGGCGCTCGACGAGCGCGGTCACGCGGTGCGGTCGGCATCGACCGGCATGGCCGGGCTCCACCAGGTCCTCGAGGACCCGCCCGACGTCGTCGTCCTCGACCTCGGCCTCCCCGACGTCGACGGCCGGGAGGTGCTGAAGATGCTGCGGGCGGTCAGCGCCGTCCCCGTCATCGTCGCCACCGCGAGGGACGACGAGCACGAGATCGTGCGGACCCTCGACGCCGGCGCCGACGACTACGTCGTGAAGCCGTTCTCGGCCGACCAGCTGGACGCCCGCATCCGGGCCCTGCTGCGCCGCTCCCGGGACGAGGACGGCGACCGGGCCATCCAGGTGGGCGAGCTCCGCGTCGACCCCCGCAGCCGGGAGGCCCACCTCGGCGACCGGGCCCTCGACCTCACCCGCAAGGAGTTCGACCTCCTCCACTACCTCGCGGCCCGGGCCGGCGACGTGGTCTCCAAGCGCCAGCTCCTGGCCGACATCTGGCAGCAGCCCTTCGGCGGGGCCGACAAGACGGTCGACGTCCACCTCTCGTGGCTGCGCCGCAAGCTGGGCGAGTCCGCCAACGAGCCGCGGTACCTCCGGACCGTCCGCGGCGTCGGCGTGAGGCTGGTCGACCCCGAACAGGCCTGACCGGTGCGCCGGCAGCTGGCGCTGGCCGCCGCCGCGCTCACGTCGATGATCGTGCTCGCCTTCGTCGTGCCGCTGGCCGTGCTGGTGCGCACGATCGCCGTCGACCGGGCCACGAGCGCGGCGGAGCGGGAGGCGACCGGCCTGATCTCGACGGTGGGCGGCGTGACCGACCGGGAGACGCTCGCCCGGATCGTCGAGAGCAGCGACGCCCGCAGCCCGAACGACATCACCGTCTACCTGGGCGACGGCACCATGCTCGGCCACCCGGCCGACGCCGACACCGACGTGCTGCGGGCCCGGGAGGGGCGGTCGTTCATCGCCGACGACGTCGGCGGGCGCCAGATCCTCATCGCCGTCGAGGTCGCGGGCGGGACGACCGACGTCATCCGCGTCTTCGTCCCCGACTCGACCCTGACGGCCGGGGTGCGGACGGCCTGGCTGCTGCTCGGCGTGCTCGGCGTCGGGCTGGTCGCCCTGTCCATGGTCGTCGCCGACCGCCTGGCCCGCTCGATCGTCGCCCCGGTGCGGGACCTGGCCGGGGTGGCCAACCGGCTGGAGCGGGGCGACCTGGCGGCGCGCGTGCAGCCGGCCGGCCCGCCCGAGATCGTGGAGGTCAGCCACGCGCTGAACCTCCTGGCCGACCGGATCGACGAGCTGCTGACGGCCGAGCGGGAGGCGGTGGCCGACCTGTCCCACCGGCTGCGCACGCCGGTCACCGCGCTGCGCCTCGACGTCGAGAGCCTGCGCCACCCCGAGGAGGCCGAGCGCCTGGCCGCCGACGTCGACGCCCTGGCCAGGGCCGTCGACCGGCTCATCACCGAGGCCCGCCGCCCCGTGCGGGAGGGCGTGCGGGCCGAGACCGACCTCACGGCCGTCGCCCGGGAGCGGGTGGCCTTCTGGGAGGTGCTGGCCGAGGACCAGGACCGCGAGTTCACGACCGCCATCCCCGACGGCCCCTGCCCCGTCGCCGTCACGAGGGACGACCTGGCCGCCGCCCTCGACGCCCTGCTCGGCAACGTCTTCGCCCACACCGACGAGGGCACGCGGTTCTGCGTGAGCATCCAGGACATCGACGGGGCGCCGGCCCTCGTCGTCGAGGACGAAGGCCCGGGGCTGCCCGGTGCGAGCGCCCTCGAGCGGGGCCGCAGCGGCGGCGGGTCGACCGGTCTCGGGCTCGACATCGCCCGGCGCACGGCCGAGGCGGCCGGCGGCTGCATCGTGCTCGGCAACCGCGACGGCGGCGGGGCCCGCATCGAGCTGCGCTTCGCCCCGCCGCGGGCGGACGCCGCCACGGGGGCCAAGCCGTCGGACAACGGCGGCCGCCGCATCGGCCGCCGCCGGCGCCAGCGCACCTGACCCTGCCGGCGCCGGGGTGGGTAGCGTCGGGGGTCCGTCGGCGGCGAGAGGAGGGCAGGCGATCGTGGCACCCGGACCGGCGACGGGCAGGCGGGAGGTGCGGGGCGCCTGCCCGCACGACTGCCCCGACCGCTGCTCGTGGGTCGTGACGGTCGAGGGCGACCGGGCCGTCGACCTCCGCGCCGCCGACGACCACCCGTTCACCGCCGGCTTCCTGTGCTCCAAGGTGCGGGGCTACCTGGACGACCGCGTCCACCACCCCGACCGGCTCCTCACCGCCCTGCGCAGGGTCGGCCCGAAGGGCGAGGCCCGGTTCGCCCCCGTCCCGCTGGACGAGGCGCTCGACGAGGTGGCCGACCGCCTCGGCCGGGTCGTGGCCCGGTGGGGCGGCGAGGCCGTCCTCCCGTACAGCTTCGCCGGCACCCAGGGCCTGCTCCAGCGGGCGTCCATGAGCGAGCGCTTCTTCGCCCGGCTCGGGGCCAGCCGGCTGCTCCGCACGATCTGCGGGTCGACGGCGACCGCCGGCGTGGCCGCCGCCCTCGGCACGTCCTTCGGCGTCGTCCCCGAGGACGTCGCCCTCAGCCGGTTCGTCGTCCTCTGGGGGACCAACACCGCCGTCACCAACCAGCACCTGTGGCCCCACGTCCGCCGGGCCAGGGAGCGGGGCGCCACGCTCGTCGTCGTCGACCCGGTGCGGACGAGGACGGCGGCCGCCGCCGACTGGCACGTCGCCCCGCTGCCCGGCACCGACGCCGCCCTCGCCTTCGCCATGGCCCACGTGATCCTGGCCGAGGGCCTGGACGACGCCGACTACGTCGAGCGCCACACGACGGGTGCGGACGTGCTCCGGGCCAGGGCCGCCGCCTGGCCGCCGGAGCGGGCGGCAGCCGTCACCGGCGTGCCGGCGGACGAGATCACCCGCCTGGCCAGGGCCTACGCCACGACCCGGCCGTCGGTCGTCCGGGTGCTGATCGGCATGGAGCACCACGAGCGGGGCGGCGCCGGCATCCACGCCGTCGCCTGCCTCCCCGCGCTGGTCGGCGCCTGGCGGGACCGGGGCGGCGGCCTCGCGTCGATGACCAGCCCGGCGTTCGCCGCGCTCCGCCGGGACCGCCTGGCCATGCCCGAGCTGGCGGCCCGGCCCACCAGGGCCGTGAACATGGTGGAGCTGGGCAGGGCCCTGACCGACCCCGACCTCGACCCGCCGGTGAAGGCGCTCGTCGTCCACGGCAGCAACCCGGCCGCCGTCGCCCCGAACAGCGGGCTCGTCCGGCGGGGGCTGGCCAGGGACGACCTGTTCACGGTCGTCCACGACCTGTTCGTGACCGACACCGCCCGCTTCGCCGACGTCGTGCTGCCGGCGACGAGCCAGGTCGAGCACCTCGACGTGCTCGACTCGTGGGGCCACCTCGACCTGATGCTGAACCGGCCGGCCGTGCCGGCCCCCGGCGACGCCCTGCCCGTGACCGAGCTGTTCCGCCGCCTGGCCGCCCGCATGGGCTTCGACGACCCGTGCTTCGCCGACACCGACGAGGACCTCGCCCGCCAGGTGCTCGACAGCGACCACCCCCACCTCGAGGGGATCACCTACGAGGTGCTCGCGGAGCGGGGGTGGGCGCGCCTGCGGGTCCCGGAGGACCGGGTGCCGTTCGCGCACGGGGGCTTCCCGACCCGGACGGGCCGCTGCGACCTCGCCGTCGCCGACTTCGAGCCGCCGGTCGAGGGCCCGGGCGGCGACCCGGAGCTGCGCCGGCGGTTCCCGCTGGCCCTCGTCTCCGCCAAGTCCCTCCGGCTGCTCAACACCGGCTACGCCAACGCCGTGCGGTCCTCGGGCGCCGAGCGCGGGCCCGTGCTCGACCTCCACCCGGGGGACGCGGCGGCCAGGGGCATCGCGGACGGCGACCGGGTCAGGGTGTTCAACGACCGGGGCAGCCTGGTCGTCCCCGCCCGGGTGGACGGCCGGGTCCGGCCCGGCGTCGTCGCCCTGCCGTTCGGCTGGTGGTCCGACCCGGCGACCGGCGCCTCGGTGAACTCGCTGACCGCCGACCGGGTCGCCGACCTGGGCGGCGGCGCCACCTACCTCGACACGCTGGTCGAGGTCGAGCCCGCGCCCGGCTGAGCCCGCACGAAGTCGACGACCACGGCGGCGAGCTCGGGCCCCCGGTCCTCCTGGAGGAAGTGGCCGGCGCCCTCGATGGTCGTGTGGGGCTGGCCGGCGGCGCCGGGGACCCTCGCCCGCAGCACCCGGTCGGCCCCGGCCGTGATCGGGTCCTGGTCGGAGAACGCGCAGAGGAACGGGCGCTCGAAGCGGGCCAGCCCCTCCCAGGCCCGGCGGTTGGCCTCGGCGGCCGGGTCGTCGGGCGAGGCGGGGACGAGCATCGGGAACTGGCGGGCGCCGGCCTTGTACGAGTCGTCGGGGAACGGGGCGTCGTAGGCGGCGACCACCTCGGGCGCCAGCTCGGTGCGGCAGCCGCCCCGCACGATGCCGCCGACGTGGAAGTCGGGGGTCTCCTGGCTGAACCGCTGCCAGGCCCGGAACGCCGGCCCGGGGTCGCGGTCGCCGGTGGGGAGGAACGTGTTGGCGGCGACGACGCCGGCGAAGCGGTCGGGGTGCTCGCCCACCAGCCGGAGCCCGACGAGCCCGCCCCAGTCCTGGCCGACGAGGGTGACGTCGCGCAGGTCGAGCCGGTCGAACACGGCCTCCCGCACCCAGTCGACGTGGCGCTGGTAGGTGTACGCGGCGCGCTCGGCCGGCTTGTCGGAGCGGCCGAAGCCGACGAGGTCGACGGCGACGGCCCGCAGGCCGGCGTCGACGAGCACCGGCACCATGTGCCGGTACAGGTAGGACCACGAGGGCTCGCCGTGCAGGAGGAGCACGACCGGGCCGTCGGCCGGGCCCTCGTCCAGGTGGTGGACCCGCAGCCGGTCGCCCGACCCGTCCCCCGCGTCGACCTCGACGTAGTGGGGCTCGAACGGGTAGCCGGGCAGGCGGTCGAACCGCTCGTCGGGGGTGCGCAGCGCCCTCACCGCGCCACCCTGCCACGCGGTGGCGGGCCCGGCCCGGCGACCGCCGCGGGATATGCCGGCTTCGCTACGATCCGGCGGGCAGGGCGACGAAGCGAGGGGGTACGGCGAATGTCCGACGTCGGTGGCGAGTACGGGGGCGAGCTCGAGCGGATCCGCCGCGGCGCGCAGGAGACGGGCGACCGGCGGCTCGCGGCGATGGCCGCCGCGCTCGACGACGAGCGCGTCCGCCAGCTGCTCCACGAGCGCAGGGGCGCGGGGCACACCTACGGCGGGACGAGGGCGTTCTACGCGGGCGACCGCATCCGCCTGGTGTTCGAGTTCGAGCGCGCCCAGGGCAGCTTCACGTTGACCCGGCCCCGGTTCGCGGTCGACGTCGACCCGGGCGCCGGCACCGTCGTCGGCCTCACCGACCCGTACCTCGACCCCGAGGCCGGCGGGGCCGGCGCCGTCCGGTCCGACCTCGACCTGTCGCGGTTCACCGAGGACGACCCGGGCGGCCAGATGGCGCCCGACCCGAAGCTGGCGTGGTCGAAGCTGTCGCACTGGGCGTAGCCGGCCGCCGGGAGGTGGCCGCGGCCGAGCGGTCCTGGGCCGTCGCCGTCCGCAACTTCGCCGCCCACCTGCCCGGGCGGGTGCGGCGGTGGGTCGTCATGTACGAGCCGGCCCACCACGCCGAGGCGGTGGCCCGGATCGCGCCGCTCCTCGAGGTCGAGCACCTCTTCGCGGCCGGGCTGGCGGACCCGGCCGAGGTGCGGCGGGTGGCCGAGGCGACCACCGACGACGGCGAGGTCGGCTACCTCGAATTCGTCGTCACCGACGGCCGGTTCGACCACGACGGCGTCGACTACCGGGACGCCGTCCGGCCGTTCGCGTCGTGGCCCAACGACCGGGTGCGGCTGTGCTTCGACGTGTGGGACGAGGTCTTCCCGATCCTGTTCGCCGAGCGCCGTGAGGACCTGGTCGGCTGGTGCGGCGAGGTCGCCGGCCGGGTGGCCGGCTGCCGGTCGTTCGCCTACGAGGGCCGGCCGGGCGGCTGGCTCCGGTGGTCGGCCGGCGCGTGGGTGCGCTGCGACGGGTCGACCGACGGGGACTACCTGCTGCCCGTCGGCGAGGTGGCCTGCCGGCCCGACGCCGTCGACGGCGAGCTGGTCGTCGACGGCTGGGTGATCGGGTCGATCCCGTTCGGGCTCAAGTACGGGCGCATCCACGCCGGCGCCCTCCGGCTCGGCCTTCGCTCCGGCGAGGTCGTGGCCGTGGGCGGCGACGACGTGGGCCTCTGCCGCGACGTCGAGATGGTGATGGAGCGGGTGCCGCAGCTGCGCCTCGTCGCCGAGGTCGGCATCGGCCAGTCCCGCGCCGCCACCGCCGCGTCCCGCGTCGTGCCGGCCGGGATGCAGTGGCACGAGCGCCGGGTCGGCCTCCACCTCGGCCTCGGCGCCGAGCTGCCCGACACGATCGTCGAGCGCACCCACCTCACGTCCCACCACCTCGACGTGGTGATGGCGGCCGGGTCGGTCACCACCGACGCCGGCGACGTCGTCCTCGCCTGGTAGGGCGCGCCGCCCGGTAACGTCGCCGGCCCATGGGGAGGCTCGACGGCAGGGTGGCGCTCATCACCGGGGCCGGCAACGGCATGGGCCGGGCGGCGTCGGTGCTGTTCGCCGCCGAGGGCGCCAGGGTCGTCGTCGCCGACGTGGACGAGGCGGCCGGGCGGGCGACCGTCGACGCGGTCGCGGCGGGCGGCGGCGAGGCGACGTTCGTGCCCGTCGACGTGGCCGACTCGGCGTCGGTCGAGGCCATGGTGGCGGCGACCGTCGACGCCTACGGCGGCCTGCACGTCCTCTACAACAACGCCGGCATCTTCCCGGCCGACGACGGCGGGACCCTCGACACGCCCGAGCCGACCTGGGACCGGGTGATGGCCGTGAACCTGAAGGGCGTGTGGCTCGGGTGCCGCCACGGCATCCCGGCCATGCTCGCCTCGGGCGGGGGCACGATCGTCAACGTGGCGTCGTTCGTCGCCCTCATGGGCGCGGCGACCGCGCAGGTGGCCTACACGGCGAGCAAGGGCGCCGTGCTGTCGCTCACCAGGGAGATCGCCGTCGAGTACGCCCGCAGGGGCATCAGGGCCAACGCGCTCTGCCCCGGCCCGGTCGCCACCCCCCTGCTCGAGGAGCTGATGAGCGACCCCGCCCGCCGGGCCAGGCGCCTCACCCACATCCCGATGGGCCGCCTCGGCCGGGCCGAGGAGCTGGCCAGGGCGGCGCTGTTCCTCGCCTGCGACGACTCGTCGTACATGACCGGCGCGGCGCTGGTCGTCGACGGCGGCACCACCGCCGCGTACGTGACACCGGAGGACGCCGCCGGTCCTTGACATGCGCCCGGGCGGGGAGCAGCGTGCACCAGGAGCGTGGGGGCGCGCACCCGGGGAGGGAGCACATGTCCGAGGTCCTCGAGCGGTCCGGCCGCACGGGCGGCGTCGACCGCGACGTCCAGCGGCTCCACGAGCTGGGCTACGCGCAGGAGCTGCTCCGCAAGATGAGCGGCTTCTCGAACTTCGCCGTGAGCTTCACGATCATCTCGATCCTGAGCGGGTGCCTCACGCTCTACGGGTTCGGCATGAACGTGGGCGGCCCGGTGGTGATGAGCATCGGCTGGCCGCTCGTCGGGATCATGGTCGTGATCGTCGGCCTGGCCATGGCGGAGGTGTGCTCGAGCTACCCGACGGCCGGCGGCCTCTACTACTGGTCCGCGAAGCTGGCCCGGTCGAACGCGCCGGCGTGGAGCTGGTTCACGGGCTGGTTCAACCTGCTCGGCCAGATCGGGGTCACCGCCGGCATCGACTTCGGGCTCGCCTTCTTCGTCGGCGCCCTGCTCAACCTGACGACCGGCATGGACGTCACCGACAACCGGATCATCCTGATCTACGGGGTCGTGCTGTTCCTCCACGGCCTGCTGAACACGTTCGGCGTGCGCCTCGTCGCCCTGCTGAACGACGTGAGCGTGTGGTGGCACATCGGCGGCGTGCTCGTGATCGTCGGCTCGCTCGTGCTGTTCGCCGACACCCACCAGTCGGCCGACTTCGTGTTCACCGAGTTCGTGAACAACACGGGCTGGGGCTTCGCCGGGTCGGGCGCGTACGTGTTCCTGATCGGGCTGCTGCTGGCCCAGTACACGTTCACCGGCTACGACGCCTCGGCCCACATGACCGAGGAGACGATGGACGCCGACGTCAGCGGCCCCCGCGGCATCGTGATGTCGATCGTCGTGTCGCTCGTGGCCGGCTGGGTGCTGCTCCTCGGGGTGACCTTCGCCATCCAGGACTACGACGGGGCGCTGGCCTCGGACACCGGCGTGCCGCCGGCCCAGATCTTCATCGACGCCGTCGGCCGCAACTTCGGCGAGCTCCTGCTGTTCATCGTGGTCGGCGCCCAGTTCTTCTGCGGGATGGCGTCGGTGACGGCCAACTCCCGCATGATCTACGCCTTCTCCCGGGACGGCGCCCTGCCCGCGTCGAGGTTCTGGCACCGCATCAACCCGAGGACGAGGACGCCGACGAACTCGATCTGGCTGGCCGCCGTCGGCGCGTTCCTGCTCGGCCTCCCCTACCTGTACAGCCCGACGGCCTACTTCGCGGTGACCTCGATCGCCGTCATCGGCCTGTACATCGCCTACATCATCCCGATCTTCCTGCGTCTGCGGGCCGGCGACCGCTTCCAGCCCGGCCCGTGGCACCTCGGGCGGTGGAGCCGGCCCATCGGCTGGCTGGCCGTCGCCTGGGTGGTGTTCATCTGCGTGCTGTTCGTGCTGCCGCAGTTCAGCCCGATCAACGTCGACACGTTCAACTACGCGCCGGTGGCGGTCGGCGTCGTCCTCCTGTTCAGCGGCGGCTGGTGGCTGCTGTCGGCCCGCCGGTGGTTCACCGGGCCGCAGGTCCAGGGCACCCCCGAGGAGCTGGCCGCCATCGAGCACGAGCTGACGTCGGTCGGGCAGGCGTGATGGACGTCGCCCAGCTCGAGCAGCTCGTCAGCGACGGCGAGGTGGACACCGTCCTCACCGTGTTCCCCGACCTCCAGGGCCGGTTCATGGGGAAGCGGGTCACCGGCCACTTCTTCGTCGACCACGTGCTGGCCGACGGCATCGAGGCCTGCAACTACCTCCTGGCCGTCGACGTCGACATGACCCCGCTGCCCGGCTACCGCTTCGCCAACTGGGACCAGGGCTACGGCGACGTCAACGCCAGGCCCGACCTGTCGACCCTGCGCCTCGTGCCGTGGCTGGAGCGGACGGCGCTCGTCATCTGCGACCTGTTCCACCCCGGCGGCGAGCCGGTGGAGGTGGCGCCCCGCCAGGTGCTGCGCCGCCAGGTGGAGCGGGCGGCGGCCGCCGGCTACCGGGTGAAGTGCGGCGCCGAGCTGGAGTTCTTCCTGTTCAGGGACTCCTACGAGGAGGCGGCCGGGCGGGGCTACCGCGACCTGCGGCCCCACAGCGACTGGATCGAGGACTACCACATCCTCCAGACGACGAGGGACGAGTACCTCATCCGCCAGATCCGCAACGGGATGGACGCGGCCGGCGTGCCCGTCGAGTTCTCGAAGGGCGAGGCCGGGCGGGGCCAGCACGAGATCAACCTCCGCTACGCCGAGGCGCTCGAGATGGCCGACCGCCACACCGTCTACAAGAACGGGGCCAAGGAGATCGCCGCCCTCAACGGCCGGTCGCTGACGTTTATGGCGAAATGGGACATGGCCGAGTGCGGGTCGTCGTGCCACGTCCACTCCAGCCTCTGGTCGGTCGACGGCGACGAGCCCCTCGACCACGACGGCGACGCGCCCCACCACCTGTCCCAGCCGTTCCGGCACTACCTCGGCGGCCTGCTGGCCACCGCGCCGGAGCTGGCCCTCTGCTTCGCCCCCTACGTGAACTCCTACAAGCGCTACCAGCCGGGGTCGTGGGCGCCGACGGCCGTGGTGTGGGCCCCCGACAACCGGACGTGCGGGCTGCGGGTGGTCGGCCACGGGCCCGGCCTACGGGTCGAGTCCCGCATCCCCGGCGCCGACTGCAACCCCTACCTCGCGTTCGCGGCGACGATCGCCGGCGGGCTGCACGGGATCGAGCACGGCATCGAGCCGCCGCCGGCGTTCGAGGGCAACGCCTACGAGGCGGACGACGTTCCCCGGGTACCGTGGACCCTGGTCGACGCGATCGACCGGTTCGAGCGCAGCGAGGTGGCCGTCAAGGCCTTCGGTGAGGACGTCCACTTCCATCTCCTCAACACGGCGAGGCAGGAATGGGTGACGTTCAACGGGGTGGTGACGGACTGGGAGCTCCGCCGGAGCTTCGAACGCCTCTAGTGGCGGTCACCGGCCGCGCCCTCGACGCCGGCCGGGTCGAGCGGTGGCACAACCCGGCCGTGGCGTCGCCGAAGGGCTACACCGACGCCCTCGAGCGGGCCGGCGCGTGCGGGGCGGTGCTGCCCCCCGTCCCGCTCACGACCGAGCAGGCGGCGGCCTGGCTGGCGCCGTTCGACGGGCTCGTCCTCACCGGCGGCGCCGACCTCAACCCCCAGCTCTACGGGCAGGAGCCCCGGCCCGAGACCTACGGGGTGGACGCCGTCCTCGACCGCTTCGAGCTGGAGCTGGCGCGAGCCGCCCTGGACCTCGGGCGGCCCGTCCTCGCCATCTGCCGGGGGATGCAGGTGCTGAACGTCGCCCTCGGCGGCACGCTCGACCAGCACATCACCGGCCGGCCCGGCCTCGTCGCCCACGGGGCGCCGAACGGCGGGGTCGGCGCGCTGCACGAGGTCGGCGTGGACCCGGGGTCGAAGCTGGCCAAGGCCCTCGGGGGCGAGCGGGTGACGGGCATGTCCCACCACCACCAGGCCGTGGACGCGCTGGCCGACGGCCTCGTGCCGGTGGCCTGGACCGACGACGGGCTCGTCGAGGGCTGCGAGGCGGAGGACGGCTGGGTCGTCGCCGTGCAGTGGCACCCGGAGGAGACGGCCGACCGGGACCCGGCCCAGCAGGGCCTGTTCGACGCATTCGTGGCGGCGCTGCGGTGAACCTGGACGACCGCGAGCTCGGCATCCTCGACGCCATCCAGCGGCGGGTCCTCTGGCTCGCCGTGCGCATGGTCGACCACGCCAACAACGAGCGCCAGAACTCCGACGGGGTGAAGGTCGGCGGGCACCAGGCGTCGTCGGCGTCGATGGTCAGCCTGATGACCGCGCTGTGGTTCGCCCACCTCGGCCCCGAGGACCGGGTGTCGGTGAAGCCCCACGCCTCGCCGGTGCTGCACGCCATCAACTACCTGCTCGGCCGGCTCGACCGCCGCTACCTCACCACCCTGCGGGACGCCGGCGGGCTCCAGGCCTACCCGAGCCGGACCAAGGACCCCGACCCCGTGGACTGGTCGACCGGGTCGGTCGGCCTCGGCGCCGCCGCCCCCCTGTTCGCCGCCGCGGTCAAGCGCTACCTGGACGCCCGCGCCGGGCGGGAGCCGGGGCGGGGCCGGTTCATCGCCCTCGTGGGCGACGCCGAGCTGGACGAGGGCAACGTGTGGGAGGCGATCTCCGACCCGGCGACGGCCGGGCTCGGCAACGTGCTGTGGGTCGTCGACCTGAACCGCCAGTCCCTCGACCGGGTCGTCCCCGGCATCAAGGCCCGCCAGCTGGAGCAGGCCTTCGCCGACCACGGCTGGCAGGTGCTCGAGGCCAAGTACGGCAAGCGCCTCCAGGCCGCCTTCGAGCGGGACGGCGGCGACGCCCTGCGCCGGCGCATCGACGAGATGTCGAACGAGGAGTACCAGAGCCTGTTCGCGCTGCGGGGCGCCGAGCTGCGCGACCGGTTCCTCAGCGGCGCGGACGCGGCCGTGAAGTCGGCGCTGGTCGATGTGCCCGACGACGAGCTCGCCCCGCTCATCCAGAACCTCGGCGGCCACGACCTGGCCCAGCTCCTCGACGCCTACGAGGCGGCCGACGCCACCACCGACCGGCCGTCGGTGCTGTTCGCCTACACGATCAAGGGCTGGGGCCTGCCGATCGCCGGCGACCCGCTGAACCACTCCGCGCTGCTCACCGCCGAGCAGGTCCAGCGGGTGCGGGAGGGGGTCGGCCTCGCCCCCGAGCACGAGTGGGACCCGTTCCCCGACTGGTCGGTCGAGGGCCAGTGGTGCCGGCGGGTGGCCGAGCGGCTGGAGCGGCCGGCCCCGCCGCCCCAGCCCACGGTCCACGTGCCGAGGGAGGTCGGGCTCGGGCCGCTGCGCAAGCCGGTGTCGACCCAGGAGGCGTTCGGGCGGCTGCTCGTCGGGCTCGGCCGCGACGGGGACGTGGGGCCCCGCCTGGTGACGACGTCGCCCGACGTGTCGGTGTCCACCAACCTCGGCGGCTGGATCAACAAGGTCGGCGTGTTCGCGCCCAGGGACGTGCCCGACTGGCTGGGCGAGGGCCGGCTGCTGCGGTGGCGGGAGTCGCCGAAGGGCCAGCACATCGAGCTCGGCATCAGCGAGATGAACCTGTTCCTGCTGCTCGGCCAGCTCGGGCTGTCCGCGGAGCTGTTCGGGGAGCTGCTGTTCCCGGTCGGCACCCTGTACGACCCGTTCGTGTGCCGCGGGCTCGACGCCTTCATCTACGGCGTCTACTCGGCGTCCCGGTTCGTGGTCGTCGGCACGCCGGCCGGGGTGACCCTGTCCTACGAGGGCGGCGCCCACCAGTCGACGATCACCCCGTCGATCGGCCTGGAGCTGCCGGGCGTGACCCTGGCCGAGCCGGCGTACGCGACCGCGCTCGACTGGATCCTGTGCGACGGCCTGGCCCGGCTCACCGACCGGGAGGGCGGCGAGTCGCTGTACCTGCGGCTCACGACCCGCCCGCTCGACCAGTCGCCGTTCGAGGCGGCCCGGCAGCGGCTGGGCGACGAAGCGCTGCGGGCGGCCGTGCTCGGTGGCGGGTACCGCCTGGTCGACGCCTCGGGCGACCCCGGGCGGGCCGGGCAGCCGGTGGTGCACCTGTTCGCCTCGGGCGCCGTGCTGCCGGAGGTGCTGGCCGCGGCCGACGAGCTGGCCGGCGAGGGCGTGGCCGCCAACGTGGTCGAGGTGACGAGCCTGGACCGCCTCTACCGGGGCTGGCAGCAGGCCATGCGGTCCGCCGTCGGCGCCGCCGCCCCGGCCGGCGACGGGTTCCACCTGGCGTCGCTGCTGCCCCCCGGCGAGCGCCGAGCGCCGATCGTGTGCGTCCACGACGCCGCCAGCCACGCCATGGCCTGGCTGGGCTCGGTCTTCGGGGCGCCGGTGGTGGCGGCCGGCGTGGACACCTTCGGCCAGTCCGGCCCGAGGGACCACCTCTACGGCCTCCACGGCCTCGACGCCGGCGCCATCGCCACGGCCGCCCTCGTGGCACTGGAGCGCGCCGGCGGGTAGGTCACGGCGGCGGAGGACGCCGCCCCCGGAGCCGACGCGTAGCCGGGCGCGCCGACGGGTAGGCCGTCGGCATGCCCAAGGACCGAGACCAGCTGTCACCCGAGGACCCCGAGGACGCCGAGTACCTCGCCACCCACCGGGGGCAGGGCACGGGCGGCACGGGCTACGACGTCCTGCCCGGCGGGCCGGGGGTCGACGGCGCCGACGAGGGCGTCCCCGACCCGAGCGAGGGCACGAGCTGACCGCCGCCGAGGCGGTTCGCGTCGAGGTCGACGCACCGGTCGCCACCGTCACGCTCTCCCGGCCGGAGGCGCTCAACGCCATCACGCCGGGGATGCTCGACGAGCTGGGCGAGGCGCTCACCGCCCTGGCGGGTGACGACGGGGTCGCCGTCGTCGTCCTCACCGGCGCGGGGCGGGCGTTCAGCGCGGGCGTCGACCTGAAGGCCCTGGGCGGGCGGTCGCTCGAGGGCGGCATGGTCGGCGACGTCCTCGACGGCCCGGCCCGGCGGGTCACCGGGCTGCTGTCGACGATGCGGCCGGTGACGATCGCCAAGGTCAACGGCCACTGCTACACGGGCGCGCTCGAGCTGGCGCTGGCCTGCGACCTCGTCGTCGCCGCCGAGGAGGCCCGCCTCGGGGACACCCACGCCAAGTGGGGGCTGCGGCCGACGTGGGGCATGAGCGCCCGCCTGCCCGCCGCCGTCGGCCCGGCCAGGGCGAGGGAGCTCAGCTACACGGCCCGCACGTTCACCGGCGCCGAGGCGGCCGCCTGGGGCCTGGCCGTCGCCGCCCACCCGCTGGCCGACCTCGACGCCGCCGTCGCCGACCTGGCCGCCCGCATCGCGGCCAACAGCCGGGGCTCGCTCGCCGCCTACAAGGACCTGTACCGCGCCGGCGAGGGCGCCACCACGGCGGAGGCGCTGGCCTACGAGGCGTCGGCCGCCTACCCGATCGACGACACCGAGGAGCGGGTCGCCGCCTTCCGCTGAGGGCCCCGCCCGGCCGGGTACTCCCGGATGCGCAGCCAGGGCGGCAGGTCGGCGAGGTCGTGCCCCTTCCCCCTCGCCCCCAGCTGCGCCGCCAGCCGGGTCCCGAGCTGCTTGAGGAAGAACGGCACCCCGGCAGCCGCGCACCGCCCGGCCAGCGCCTCGACCCAGGCGAGGTCCATGGGCCGGGCCCCGGCGCCCGACTCGCCGCCGGCGATCACCCAGTGCACGCCCCCGAGGTCGAGGTCGCCGAGGTCGCCGAGCAGCGGCTCGCACGAGAGGAACCGCACGGCCGCCGGCACCTCGCGCAGGTGGTCGACCCGGAACCGGTACCGGTCGCTCTCGACGCTGACCCCCATCCACACGTTCGCCGGCCAGGGCAGGGCGGGCACCAGCCGGGCGAGGCGCTTCGACCGCTTGGTCAGCACCTGGTACTGGTGCCGGGGGGTCGACGCCATCACCTCGAACACCTGCTCCACGAACGGGAACGGCACGCCCTCGTGGAACAGGTCGCTCATGCTGTTCACGAACACGGTCCTCGGCTGCGCCCACGTGCGGGGCAGGTCGAGCGTGTCGGGGTGGAGCGTGAGCCCGAACCCCGGCCCGCTCGTGCGCGGGTCCCCGTCGACCTGGTACTTCGGCTGCCCCATCGCCTTGAGCCGGCGGGCCAGGGTGAGGGCGTAGCAGTTGTGGGTCGCCAGTCCCGCGGCGATGAAGGTCCCCGACGAGGTCTCGATGTCGACGAGGTCCCGCCGGCCGACCCGGCGGACGCCCTCCACGCTCACGGTGTGCCTCCCCGGGAAGCGACGACCGTAGAAGTCGGCGGCCTTGCGCGTCAGCGCCGGCTGGACGGTCGAGAGGAACCGGAGCTTCTCCTCGATGTTGCCGAGAAGCCGCTCGCTCCTGCCCGAGGCGCTCCGGAAGTCCTCCCGCCTCGACGCGAAGCCGAGGTCGTGGATGTACCGCCGCGCCCGCTCGAGGACGTCGTTCTGCTTCGTCTGGCTGAACCGGAGGTTGTTGCCGCTGTAGCACCCGTCGGTGTCGAGCAGCCCAGCGAGGTAGCCCGCCTTCCACGTGGGGTCATCGCGTTCGAGGCAGGCTTCCCTGACGGCCACGAGGTTGCTCATCCGGCGCGTCTCGATCTTCGACATGGGCGCCCGCCTCGCGCCACGGTCGAAACGGCTGCCCCGCCCGGCGTCGAACGGACGCACGTGGATCCCGTCGCACCCGAGCACGGCGAACGCCCGCGCCATGCGGTCGAGGATCGGCTGGTCCGTCGTCAGGACGGCGACGCGCAGGTACGACTGCCTGGTGCCCTTCCTGCCCGAGCCGTCGATGCGGAACGTGCCGTCCCCGGCGACGGCACCGGCGAGGTACCCGGACAGGTAGGCCTCCGTGTCGACGTCGGGCGTCAGCGCCGGCATGCCGATGTCGACGAGGCCGCTCGACAGGCCCAGCCGCTCCGCCGGCCGCCAATACGGTCGAGCTCTGGCGAGGAACCGATGGTCGACGCTGGCGACGAGCGAACGGCCCGGCACCAGGAGCTCCACGGCGTCCGCCGTCGTGGACCAGCAGCGCACGACGGTCGCCCGTTCGTAGACCCGGTTCTGCCCCGTCCCGGGGGACTCCGTGAACCCGACCAGCTCGTCGCCGGGCACCACCTTGCCGATCGGCCGCCAGCTCATGTCCGCCATCAGCACCGGCGTGTCAGGAGCGAGGCAGTGGTCGCACCCCGGCGAGGTCCGATCGCACCCGGTGGTCGGGTTCCAGGTCGCTTCCGTCCACTCGATCGCGCTGTCCGCCACCCGCCTCACCTCCGACCGCGACTGGACCAGGCGGCACGATCGTACTGGCGTTCGCCCCGACGGTGGCGACGTTCAGCAGCCCTCCACCGCCGGCCGCGGCGTGCCGGCGTCGGCCACGCCCGGCTGCCAGGAGCGGTCGGACGAGTGCGGGAACGTCGAGTTGGGGTGCCACCACGACGTCTTGCGGTTGGCGCCCCGCCAGCTGAACGAGAAGTGGACGTGGTCGAAGTGGCAGTCGTCGAAGCTCGCGTGGGGGTCGCAGGCCCGCTGGTCGAAGCCGGGGCCGGGCGGGTAGGCGCGCCAGATCTTGCGGTCGTGGATGAAGTACATGATCCCGAGGCGGCGGAGCCGGGCGTGCTGGTTGCCGAAGCGGTCGGTGGCGAGCAGCCACCCGATCAGGTCGTCGACGGCGGCCCGGTCGGCGGCGTCGGGCACCCCCCAGTCCCAGGCCCTGCCCTCCTTGTGCTCGCTCGTGCCGCCCGACGAGCACTCCCGGGAGATGCCCCAGTCGGCCGTGCCCGGGTACGCGGCGAGGACCATGTTGCGGAAGTCGACCACCCCGGGCTTGGGGTCGGGGTCGCAGGTGTCCTGGCCGTCGTAGCTGGCGTAGGGGTCGATCAGCCGGCCGAACTCGGGGGTCGGCGGGGCGGCGGCGGCCCGGCGGGCCCGTCCGCCGAGGACCACGGCGCCGAGCGCCGTGCCCGCGCCGAGCTGGACGAAGCGGCGGCGCGCGATGGGGACGTCGGGACGTGACACGATTCCACCTCCGGCACCCGCTGCGGCACCGATGGTAGCCGGGCGGGCCGGGCGCCCCGACTATGGCAGCCAGACGGCGAGGACGGCGACGTCGTCGGTGTTGTAGCCCGAGCCGAGCATGCCGGCGAGGAGCGCGTCGACGAAGGCGTCGAGGTCAGGCTGGCCGCCGGCCGTGGCGGCGACGTGCCGGAGCCGCTCCATGCCCTCGTCGACCGGCTGGTCGCGCCGCTCCACCAGCCCGTCGGTGAACAGCACGAGCGTGGTGTCGGGCGGGAGGGTGACGTCGCCCTCCTCGATCGGCGGGCCGACCACGGTGCCGAGCGGGACCGACAGCGGCACGTCGAGGTACTCGGGCTCGCGGCCGCCGACGAGGATCAGCGGCGGCACGTGCCCGGCGTTGGCGATGCACAGCTGCCGGGTGACCGGGTCGAGCACGCCGCAGATCGTGGTGACGAACGTGCGGTGGGGGTCGGCGAAGATCTCCAGCCGGGTCAGGGCGTCGGCCGGGCCCCGCTCGTCGAGCAGGTAGGCGCGGAGCCCGTTGCGCAGCTGGCCCATCCGGGCCGCGGCCGGGATCCCGCGGCCCATCACGTCGCCGACGGCGACGGCGATGCGCCCGCTCGGCAGCGCGACGAGGTCGTACCAGTCGCCGCCCACCTCGACCCCCTCGCCGCCGGGGAGGTACCGCGCCGCCACCTGGACGCCGGGCGGCGACGTCACCGTCGCCGGCAGCAGCGACCGCTGGAGGATCAGGGCCGCCTCCCGCTGCTCCCGGTACAGCCGGGCGTTGTCGAGGGCGACGGCGGTGCGGTCGGCGAGGTCCTCGGCCAGCTCCAGGTCGGCGTGGTCGTAGCGCCGGTCGCGGGACCGGGCCATCAGCGACAGCACGCCGATCACCTGGCCCCGGGCGACGAGCGGCACGACGATGGCCTGGCGGACGCCGAGCGTCCGGGTGGCGGCGAGGTGCTCGTCGTCGGCGGCCAGCGCGTCGACCAGGTCGGGGGCCACGTCGCGCAGGAGCTGGGGCTCGCCCGTGCGCAGCACGTGGGCGATCGGGTGGTCGCGCTCGACGTCGACCGGCCGCCGCTCGAAGACCTGCTCGACCTCCCGCGGCAGCCCGCCGTTGGACCGGACCGACCGCTCGAGCCGGCCGTCCTGGGCGAGCAGGTCGACCTCGCACACGTCGGCGAGCGCCGGCACGACGAGGGCGGCCAGGCGGGTGAGCACGTCCTCGGCGTCGAGCGACGTCGCCAGGTCGCCGCTCGCCCTGGCCAGCAGCGACTGGCGCTGCTCGGCCCGGCGCACGGCCTCGTACAGGGCGGCGTTGTCCATGCCGACGGCGGCCTGGGCGGCGATGCCGACGGCCAGCTGCTCGTCCCGCTCGTCGAACACGCCGGCGTCCGCGTGGCCGAAGAACAGGCCGCCGAGCACCACGCCGCTCCGGGACACGACCGGGACGGCGAGGTACGACCGCACCGGGAGGTGCCCCTCCGGCATGCCGTGGTGGGGCGGCATGTGGCCGTAGCGGGGGTCGGCGGTGACGTCGTCGAGGCGGACGACGGCCTCGCCGGTGAACGTCGGCCGGAAGATGTCGGTGTTCCTCGGCATCCCGAAGCCCTCGAACGCCTCGCGGGGCACGCCCGAGATCGTGAACAGCTGGTAGCTCTCGCCGTCGTTGTCGACCACGTTGTAGAAGAACGCCCCCAACTGGGCGCCGGTCAGCAGGGTGGCGGCGTCGGTGACGGCCTGCACCAGCCGGGTCAGGTCCAGCTCGGCCGAGAGCATGGCCCCGACCCAGTTGAGGGTCTCGACCACCTGGCGCTCCTCGGTGAGGCGCTGCTCGGCCCGCTTCCGCTCGGTGACGTCCATGACGGTGGCGCCGATGCCGATGACGGCGCCGGCGTCGTCGCGGACCGGGAAGTAGTTGACGAGCCAGTCGCGGCGCTCGCCGCCGGTCGCCAAGGTCTGGCCGGTGACCTCGAGGTCGAGCACGGGCTCGCCGGTCTCGGCCACCTGGGCGAGGACCCGCTCGGACTCCGGGCCGAGGTCGGGCAGGACCTCGCTCACCCGGCGGCCCAGGTGGGCCTCGACGGGCTGGCCGTTGATGGCGGCCAGCGTGTCGTTCAGCATGACGTAGCGCAGCCGGGTGTCGAAGAAGGCGAGCCCGATCGGCGCCGTGCGCAGCAGGGTGTCGACCCTGGCGGCGGACTCGGCGGCCCGCTCCTCGGCCAGGCGACGGTCGTGGACGTCGGTGAGCGTGCCCACCCACTCGGCCACCCGGCCGTCGGCGTCGCGCACGGGCGCCGCCCGCACGTCGCACCACCGCCAGAGCCCCGTGTCGCGGTGCCAGATGCGGGCGGTCACCTCGTGGATGGTCCCGTCGGCGACGGCCGACGCCCACCGCTCGGACACGAGTGCCCGGTCGTCGGGGTGCACCATCTCGAACCACCCGAGCCCGGCGTGGTCGGGCCAGGCCTGCCCCGTGTACGCCTGCCAGGACCACTGGACCTCGACGAAGCGCCCGTCACCGTCCGTGGTCCAGACGACGGCCGCGCTGGCTTCGACGAGCGAGCGGTAGCGCGCCTCGCTGACGCGCAGCACCGCCTCGGCGTCGAACCTGCTGGGCTCGGCCATCCGCGGAACCGTACTGCCGCGTCACGCCCGGTGGCGAGTGCCGGACGCCGGCCTCAGAGCGACGCGGCCGGCCGGTCGAGCAGCACCGGGGTCGGCACGAGGTGGCGCACCACGGGCGGGCGGGCGACGCCGTTCGTGGTCCTGAGCCACTGGGTGAGCGAGGGGCCGGCCTCCGGGCGGCTCAGGTAGAAGCCCTGGGCGACGTCGCAGCCCATCGCCAGGAGCCGGTTCCACGAGTCGCGGTCCTCGACGCCCTCGGCCACGACCCGCAACCCGAGGCTGTGGCTGAGCTGGACCGTGGACCGCACGATGGCGGCGTCGTGGTCGTCGTTCGCCATGTTGCACACGAACGACTTGTCGATCTTGATCTCGTCGACGGGCAGGCGCTTCACGTAGGCGAGCGACGAGTAGCCGGTGCCGAAGTCGTCGATGGCCACGCTGACCCCGAGGTCGTGGAGCGCGGCGAGCACCTCGGTCGTGCGCCGGGGGTCGCCCATGATGTCGCTCTCGGTGATCTCGAGCGTCAGCACGTGGGGCGGGACGCCCACCCGGGCGAGCAGGCGGGCGACGTCGTCGGGGAGGGACACGTCGAGCAGGCTGCGCACCGACAGGTTGACGGCGAGGTTCACCGGCAGGCCGGCCTCCCGCCACGTCGCGCACTGCCCGAGCGCGGTCTCGAGCACGAACAGGGTGAGCGGCCGGATGAGCCCGGTCTGCTCGGCCAGCGGCACGAACTCGTCCGGCGGGAGCAGCCCGTGGTCGGGGTGGAACCACCGCACGAGGGCCTCGACGCCCACCACCCGGCCGGTGGCCAGCTCGGCCTGGGGCTGGTAGTGGACGACCAGCTGGCCCTCCTCGATGGCCCGCCCGAGGTCGCCGACGAGGGCCAGGCGGCGGGGGCTGTACTGGTCCCGCTCGGTGGCGTACACCTCGAGCCCGCTGCGCCGGAGCTTGGCGCTGTACATGGCGACGTCGGCCCGCTGGAGGAGGACGGCGGCGGCGTCGCCGTGGGCCGGCGACAGGGCGAGGCCGATGCTGGCGCTCACCGACAGCGAGAAGCCCTGGATGGTGAACGGCCGCTCCAGGGCCCGCACGATCTCGGCGGCCACCGAGGTCGCCTCGGTCTCCCCGGCGACGCCGGGGACCATGATGGCGAACTCGTCGCCGCCCAGCCGGGCCACGACGGCCCGCCCGTGGAGCGTCTCCTGGAGGCGGACGGCCACCTCCTCGAGCAGCACGTCGCCGATGTGGTGGCCGAGCGTGTCGTTGATGTCCTTGAACCGGTCGAGGTCCATGAGCATCACGGCCACGACGCCCCGGTCGACGGCCGAGAGCGCCTCGTCGACCCGGAGGTGGAACAGGCGCCGGTTGGGCAGCCCGGTGAGCCAGTCGTGGAGGGCCTGGTGCTCCTTCTCGATGGCCTCGTGGCGGAGGCGGTCGACCAGGCGGCCGTTCTCGAGGGACACGCTGGCGTGGTTGGCCAGCGTCTCGAGCAGCTTCAGGTCGTCGACCGAGAACGTCTCGACGTCGCCCAGCCGGTTGGCGACGAGCATCACGCCGATCACGCCGACCTCGCCCCGCAGCGGCGCGGCCATGGCGTCCTTCAGCCCGGCCTCGCCGAGCTGCCGGCGGACGCTGCCCCGCACCGGCCGGCGCAGGCACACGCCCTCGCCGGCCACGACCTGCTCCCACCATGCGCCGGTCCCCGGCTCGGTGCCGGCCGGCGGCCGGTCGGCGACGACCGCCGTGCCGTCGGTGCCGAGCACGATGCTGATGCCGGGCTCGTCGTGGGTCGGGAACAGGACGACCTGGGCGAGCTCGGCGCGGAGGAGCCCCCTGGCCTCGGCCAGCATGGCCTCGACGACGGCGTCGGCCTGGATCGAGCTGCCGACGGCGCGCGTGAACCCGTAGAGCTGCTCCAGCCGGTTGTAGCTCTGGCTGAGCGACGTGTAGGCCCGGTAGGCGCAGAACACCGTGGCGGCGACGACGGCGAGGAGCAGCATCCCGCGGGGGTCGTAGCGCAGGACGATGATCCCGAGCAGGGCGATCGACGTGTTCGTCGCTGCGGCCACGCCGCCCACGACCAGCACCGGCCACGTGCGCCCGCCGTCGAACTGCTGCTCGTAGAGGCTGATGGCGGCGGTGACGACGACGGCGGAGGACAGGTCGGTCACCAGGGTGGCGGCGAACGCCGCGATCCAGGTCCTCGACGAGGACAGGTCGCCGCCGCCGATCAGGGACCGGAAGATGATCGTGGCCAGGCACGCCTCGAAGGCGAAGTGGCTGATGTTGAACGCGAGCTTCAGGCCGACCTGGCGGCGGTGGACGACGAGGGCCAGGAAGGCGCCGAGCACGCGCACGAGCACGAGGGTCACCGGGGCGACCGACATGAGCCCGAGGACGAGCGGCACCTCGCTCAGCGACACCGACTGCGAGTCGCGCCGGAACGGGAGGTGGACGACGAACACCTCCGCCCCGACGAACATGACGAGCAGCGCCCACCAGGGCAGCCACAGGCCCTCCCACACCGGCCCGCCCTTCAGGCCGGTGAGGAGGGCGACGGCCGCGGCCGCCAGCAGGAGCGTGAGCAGCCAGACCTGCCCTGGCCCGCTCAGCCAGGGCCGGCCGCCGGCCGGGCCGGCCGGCGCCGGCGCGTCGGTCATGCGCGGGGCCTACGTGCCCCAGGAAGCGGTCGACCAGCTCCTGCCGCTCCAGGACCGGCCCGACCAGGAGCGCCCGCTCCAGGACCGGCCCGACCACGAACGCCCGAGCCACTCGTTGTCGCTCCAGCTGCGGCCGCTCCACGAGCGGCCGGCCCAGTTCTCGCCGCTCCAGGACCGGCCCGACCAGCTGCGGCCCGTCCACGAGTCGCTCGACCACGTCGAGCCCGACCACGAGCGGCCCATCCAGTCGCCGCCCGACCAGCTGCGGCCGTCGAACGCCGCGCTGGCCCACGCCGCCGGGTCCCAGGCCTGGCCGAAGATGTCGACCTCGCCGGTGAGCTCGGTCCCGTCGTCGGGGTCGGCCACGTGGTTCGAGCCGCGGGCGGCCTCGAGCGAGCCCAGCCCGGTGCCGTAGGGGAACGCCTGCCGGGCGGCGCTCAGCGACGGGGTGGCCGCGCTGGCGGCGGCGTCCACGTCGATGAGGCCGAGCGACGTGCCGTTGACCCGGTCCGTCGTCGCCACCAGCAGCTTCTTGACCTGGTCGGGGGTAAGCCACGGCCGCTGCTGGAGGAGCAGGGCGGCGGCTCCGGCCACGACGGCGGCGGCCTGCGAGGTGCCGCTCCCCCGGAAGAACCGGCCGGCGCCGTCGCCGACGAGGCCGCCGGGGAACGCCTGGTCGATCAGGGAGCCGGGGTTGCGGAGGCTCGCCACCGATCGGCCCGGGGCGAGCAGGTCGGGCCGGCGGGCGTCGGTGCCGCCGCTCGAGAAGTCGGCGACGGTGTCGTCGGAGGTCGAGGTCGTGCCCCGGTGGTCGGCAGCCCCGACGGTGAGCAGGAACGGGTCGCTGGCGGGGTCGGTGACCGGGGCCAGGGGGCCGTCGTTGCCGGCCGACACGACGACCACGATGCCGCGCCGCCAGGCGACCTCGGCGGCGTAGGCGAGCGGGTCGAGCACGTAGGACTGCACGGAGTCCGTCCCGAAGGCCAGGTTGATCACGCGGATGTTCAGGTTGTCGTCGTAGCGGTGCTGGACGACCCAGTCGATGGCCGCGATGACCTGGGAGACGTCGGTGGCGCCGTCGGCCGTCGCCACCTTGAGGCTCACGAGCGTGGCGTCGGGGGCGACGCCGACGAAGCGGTCGTCCTTCGGCGTCCTCGTCATGTCGACGCCCGTGTCCCGCCCGGCGATGATCCCGGCGAGGTGGGTGCCGTGGCCGAAGGTGTCGAGGTAGCGGAGGTTCTCGGCCTGGGACTCGAAGGACAGGTCGGGGCCGTTCACCACCCGGCCGGGGGTGGTGAGGCCCTCGACGGGCACGACGCCCGAGTCGATCAGCGCCACGCCGACCCCGGCGCCGGTGAGCCGCCGCCCGGCTGCGTCCTTGCGGGACCACACCGAGCGGGCACCGATGGCGTCGGTCAGGTTGTAGAGCGAGCCGGCGTCGTCCTTGGCGCTCCAGCCCGACCACGAGTCGCCGGCCAGCTGCAGGGCCGCGTCAGGGGTGACCCCGACCACGCCCGGCGCGCCGGCCAGCCGGCCGACGGCGCTCGCCGGCACGCTCGCCGCGACCCCGTCGACCACGCCGAGGCGGGCCCGCACGGTGCCGCCCACCCGCCCGACCGCCGCTTCGGCGGCGGCGCCCCGCCCGGGCGCGCCCCGGACGATGACGTCGACCAGCGGCCCCGCCGTCGCGCCGACGACCGGCATGACCGGCAGCACCGCCACGACCAGCAGGAGCGCAGCCAGCAGCCGGCCGCCACTCCGGTTGCCACCCCAGCTGATTCCTCGCGTCGCCCGCATCGGACCTCCCGTCCTCCCTATCGTCCCCCCCGCACAGAACGTGAGGAGGAGACACGGTGTGTGAGGGTACCGACCACGGTTCGTGTTGGCAAGCGCGCCGCGAGCCACGATGGGTGACCGAGCGTGCTGGGCACACTCACCACCGTGAGCGGCGCTCCGGAAGTGCTCGAAGCGGACTGGAACGGGCTCGGCCCCGTCGTCGCCCGCATGGACGAGCTGGCCGACCGCCAGGCCGGTTGGGTCAACCTCCAACCGGGGATCGACCCCGAGGACGCCCCGCCCGCCTCGCCCGGCCTGTTCGGGGTGTTCTCCGGCCGGGGGCCGATCGTCCCGGTGGCCACCTGGACAGCGCCCGCGGCCCGGCGCCGGGGCCCGCCCGAGGCCGAGCAGGTCGGCATCCAGCACCCCGCCGGCGGGCGGGCGGCCGCGGTGCTGGCCGAGGGCGGCCTCCCCGTGCCCGAGGGCTGGCGGGTCCTCCAGGACCATCCCCGCCGGGGCCTCGTCGTCGCCGTCCCCGCCGGCACCCGCCACGAGGCGGTCCTCGACTGGCTGCTCCGGGCGACCGCCCGCCTGAGCGCCGTGCCCGTCACCGGGCGCTGGCGGGCGACCGTCCACCGCGGCTGAGCGCGAGGGTCAGGCCAGCCCGGCGAGGCGGTCGGCGGCGGCGCGCAGGGTCTCCAGCCGCTTCGGGAAGGCGAAGCGCACCTGACGGCGGCCGAGCGCCGGGTCGGCGTAGAAGCTGGACCCAGGCACGACGGCGACGCCGTGCTCGGTCACCAGCCGCCGGGAGAAGGCCATGTCGTCGGCGCCGGGGTCGACGGCCCCCGTGTCGCACATGACGTAGTAGGCGCCGTCGGGCGGCCGGAGGACGAAGCCGACCTTCTCCAGCGCCTGGCAGAGCACATCCCTGCGCTCGCGGTAGGCCTCGGCCAGGTCGTCGTAGTACGACGCCGGCAGGCCCATCGCCGCGATGCCCGCCTCCTGGAGCGGCGCCGGCGCCCCGACGGTCAGGAAGTCGTGGACCTTGCGGATGGCGTTGGTGGCGTCGACCGGCGCCACCGTCCAGCCCACCCGCCAGCCGGTGACGGCGTAGGTCTTCGACATGGCGTTGATGGTGACGGTCCGGTCCTCGAGCCCCGGCACCCGGGCCGGGGGCAGGTGGCCGCCGGGGCCGAGGTAGTGGATGTGCTCGTAGATCTCGTCGGTGAGGCACCACGCGTCCCAGCGCTGGCACAGGTCGGCGATCACGGCCAGCTCGTCGGCCCGGAACACCTTGCCGGTCGGGTTGTGGGGCGTGTTGACGACGATCGCCCTGGTCCTCGGCCCGAACGCGGCGCGCAGCTCGGCCTCGTCGAAGGCCCAGTCCGGCCCGCGCAGCGGCACCGTCCTCGGCACCGCGCCCGAGAGCACGGCGTCGGGCCCGTAGTTCTCGTACCAGGGCTCGAAGATCACGACCTCGTCGCCCGGGTCGAGCAGGGCGAGCTGGGTGGCGATCATCGCCTCGGTGGACCCGCAGGTCACGCACACCTGGCGGTCGGGGTCGATCTCCCAGCCGGGATAGGTCCTCGCCACCTTCTCGGCGATGGCCCGGCGGAACCCAGGGGCGCCCCAGGTGACGGCGTACTGGTTGACGTCGGCGTCGATGGCCGCGGCGGCCGCCCGCTTCAGCTCGGGCGGGCAGGAGAAGTCCGGGAAGCCCTGGGCCAGGTTCACGGCGTCGTGGGCCTGGGCCAGCCGCGTCATCTCCCGGATGACGGACTCGGTGAACGTCCCGGCCTTCGCGCTGACCCGCATGGCGCCCATTCTTGCCGCCGGGGTCGTCCGGACGGTCAACCCTCACCCTCCGGTCGAGGGTGAGGCGGGCCGCCCGGGGCCCGTCGGGTCAGCCGGCGAGCAGGCGGGCCTTCTGCGCGGCGAACTCCTCCTCGGTCAGCACGCCCTGGTCCCGCAGGTCGGCCAGCTTGCGGAGCTGGTCGGCCAGGTCGCCGGCCGGCGGGGCCGGCGCCGGGGCGGGGGGCGGCGGTGACGGCTGCATCCCCGCCATCCCGGCGACGACGCCGATGCCCGGGTTCACGTGGAGGAACTGGCTCTGGCGCTCGACCAGCTTCTTCTGGCGGGCCTCGCTGATCAGCGGCATCAGCAGCTCGCGCACCTGGTACGGCCCCTCGATGTTGTCGAGGACGACCTCGCCGCTGGTCAGCGCGCCGGGCTCGGTGTGCGCGGTGACGTCGAACGCCCCGGTCGGGTCGACGCCGTAGGCCGGGTCCTCGAGCCGGAGGACGACGTCGCCGACGTCGTTGCCCCGCTGGAGGACGTTCTGGCGGACGTCGAGGTCGCGCACGGCCCACAGCGGCACCGACTCGGACTTCACGCCGAGCACGCCGGTGTCGATCCAGATCCGGTCCTTGGTGATCCGGTAGAAGGCCTTCGACATGCCGGTGGCCTTGGTGGCCGCGCTCTGGCTCTGGCCGAACCACAGGGTGCTCGGGTCGTCCTTCCACTGCTCGACCCGCTTGGCCTGCTGCTCGGCGATGGCCGTCTTGGTCTTGTCGGCGATGGCCTTGCCCTGGGTGGCGGCCTGCTGGGCGGCCGCCTTGAGCTTGTCCTTCCACCCGCCGCGGCCGCTCGGGGCCGGCTGCTCGGCGGCCGGGGCGGCCTCGGCGACGGGCGGGGCGGGCGGCGGCGGGGGCGCGGCCGCGGGCATCGGCGGCGGGGGCGGCGGCGCGTCGGCGGGGAGCGGGTCGACGCCGGTGGCGCCGGCGTCGGCGACGTGCTCGGTCCACGACGCCCCGTCCCAGTAGCGGAGCTCGTGCGCGCCCGTGGGGTCGGTCAGCCAGCCCGGTTCCATCTCGGTCCTCCGTCCTCGCCCCTCGCTCCCAGGAACGGCCAGTCTGGCAGGTCGGGCTCGGCTACCGTCACCCACGGTGCGGTCTCGGATCGGGAGGGTCCGGCGCGCGGCGGTGGCCCTCGGGGTCGTGGCCGGCGCCCTGGTCAGCGGTCCGCCCGCGCCCCCGGTCTCCGCCGCCGTGGCCACGGCGCCGGTCGGGACCGTCGAGGTCACCGGGCCGGGGACCGAGGACTGCCCGGGCGGCTTCTCCTGCGTCGACGTCGCCGTCACGTGCGCCGAGCCCTACGCGACCGTGCCGGCGGCGACGGGCACGCTGGCGATCGGCCGGTTCACCGGCGCCCGGCGGGGGGTCCTCGTCACCTTCGGCGGCGGCGGCGGCCGGGACTTCTGGCTGGCCGGCGGCGGCGGTCGCACCCTCTGGAAGCGGCTGGCCAAGAACGGGATCGAGGAGATCGCCGTCGCCTGGCACGCCGAGTGGAACACCGGCGCCGGAGGGTTCGCCGCCCTGTCCTGCCGGCCCGCGGCCGTCATCGAGTGGGCGGCGGCGAGGGACGCGGCCGCCGGGTCGACGCCGCCCGCCGGCGACGGGGTCTGCGGCGTGTGCGTGATCGGCTACAGCGTCGGCTCCGGCCAGGCCGCCAGCGCGGTGGCCTTCCACGACGTCGGCGACCTGGTGGACGGCGTGATCACCGCGTCCGGCCCGCCGAACGCCGACCTGCTCGCCGGCTGCGCCCGCGACGGCTCGCCCCTCCAGTTCCTGGAGCCCGAGGAGAACGCCATGCGGGGCCGGGTCGACGACTCGTACGACGAGGGCGCGGCCGGGCCGGGGTCGTGCTCGGTGCTGCCCGAGGACCTCACCGCCGAGGCCGACTGGCGGGCGAGCAGCCTGGTCGACGTCGGCCGGCTGTCGTTCCCGACCACCCGGTTCGACTTCGCCTGGGGCGACGCCGACCGCACCGGCGCCGTCGGCCAGGGGATGACCTGGCTCGCCGCGCTGGCCGACGCCGGGACGCCGCTGCTCCGCTACGCCTGCGTCCCCGCCCACCACGACCTGTTCGCCACCACGGCCGGCCGCGCCGCCCTGCTGGAGGCGATCCTCTGGACGCCGGCGACGGGCCTGAACGTGCCGCCCGTGCCCCAGCCGACGATCACCCCCCGCTGCACCGCCCCGGCCCAGTAGCGGGGCCGGGCCGCTACCCGGGCCGGTCGACGCGGCGGAGGGCGTCCCTGGTGAGGCTGGCGACCGTCGGGTAGCCGTCGATGGCCATCGTGAGGTCGGCCTCGGCCAGCAGGCAGCGGAGGACGTGCTCGACCCCCTCCTGCCCGCCGACGGCCAGGCCGTAGGCGTAGGGCCGGCCGACGGCGACGGCGGACGCGCCGAGGGCCAGCGCCTTGACCACGTCGGCGCCGCTGCGCACGCCGGAGTCGAACACGACGGGCGCGCCACCGGCGGCGTCGACGACGTCGGGGAGGCAGTCGAGCGCGGGCAGCCCGCCGTTGGCCTGGCGGCCGCCGTGGTTCGAGCAGTAGATGCCGTCGACGCCGAGGTCGATCGCCCGCCGGGCGTCGTCGGGGTGGCAGATGCCCTTCAGCAGCAGCGGTAGCGAGGTGAGCGAGCGGATCCAGGCCAGGTCGTCCCACGACAGCCCGGGGTTGCCGAAGATCGTCGCCCACAGGCCGGTCGCCGCCTCGACGTCCTCCTCGGGCGGGACGGCCAGCTTCGACCGGAAGACCGGGTCGGCGAAGTAGTTGGCCAGGCACCGTCCCCGGAGCTGCGGGAAGCTGGCGATCGCCAGGTCGCGGGGCCGCCAGCCGAGCGTCAGCGTGTCGAGGGTGACCACGATCGCGGCCCACCCCGCCGCCTCGGCCCGCCGGACGAAGCTCTCGGTCAGCTCCCGGTCGTTCGGCGGGTAGAGCTGGAACCAGCCGGGGGTGTCGCCGAGCGCGGCGGCCACGTCCTCCAGCGGGTCCTGCATGAGCGTCGAGGCGACCATCGGGACGCCGAGCGCGGCCGCCGCCCCGGCCGTCGCCAGGTCGCCGTGCCCGTCGGCGCCGCACAGGCCGATGACGCCGACGGGCGCGAGCAGGAGCGGGGTCGGCAGGGTCGTGCCGAACAGCTCGACCGACAGGTCCCGCTGCGCGGCGCCGGCCAGCATTCTCGGCATGAGCCCCCACCGGGCGAAGGCGGCGACGTTGGCGTCCTGGGTCCGCTCGTCGCCGGCGCCGCCGGCCACGTAGGACCACAGCTCGGCCGACATGACGGCCTCGGCCTGCCGGGCGAGCTCCGCGTACGACATCGGCAGCGCCGGTCGCTTGCCGACGAGCCCCTCGAGGTAGATCGCGAACTGCCAGTCGCCGTAGTTGCCCACGCCCCATCCTCCTACGGTGGGGTCCCGCCCGCACCGCCCGACGAAGGAGCCGACCGGCATGACGAGGTACGTGATCGGGCCGGACGTGGCCATGCGCCTGGCCCGCGAGCGGACGGCGATCGCCGGCGGGCACCGGCTCCTGGCGCCGACCCTGCTGCGGTCGCAGGTGCTGTCGTCGCTCTACGGCGCCGTGCGCCGGGGCGAGCTGACGAAGGCGGACGCCGACGCGCACCTCGACCACATCCGGGGCCTGAACCTGCGGCTGCTCGGGGACCGCGTCCTCCAGAGGGTCGCCTGGAAGGTCGCCGACCAGCTCGGGTGGCCCGACACCTTCGACGCCGAGTACGTCGCCCTCACCCAGCTCCAGGCCGACGCGCTCGTGACCCTGGACGACCGCCTCGCCGCCGCCGTGAGCGACGTCGTGCCGCTCGCGCCCATCGAAGCACTGACCGGCGAAGGCCCGTAGCCGACGGTGCCCCGAGCCCGGCGGTGGAGGTGAGCGGACTCGAACCGCCGACTTCCACGTTGCGAACGTGGCGCTCTTCCAACTGAGCTACACCCCCGGGGGAGGGAACAGGATACCCGGCCCCCGGGGGCTCGCTGCGTGGCAGGTGGCGGTGCTCAGCCGAGCGGGCGGAGGTCCCGGACGAACACGTCGGGGCACGACCCGAAGTCCGGGAACAGCGGGCAGCGGTTGGTGTCGCCCCGCACCAGGTTCGTCGCCTGCGACACGAACGCCACCACCTGGCCGTCGGCCGAGATGGCCGTGTCGGTGCTGACCCGGTTGGCCTGGATCTCCCGGTCGCTCACGCTGACCCGGATGGTGATGCCCCGGAACACGTCGCGGCGGAAGGCGTCGGCCACCTCGTTCGTGTCGTTGCGGACGAGGTTGTCGGCAAAGGAGTCGAAGCTGACGTAGCGGCCGTCCCTGCTGATGTCGGGCAGCGACGACGAGCCCCGCTGGCTGAACGAGCTCTGGCCGTTCGCCCCCTCCTCGGCGCTGCTCACCGAAACCCGCTCCACGCTCGGGTCGCCGTTGCCCCGCCGCCAGACGTAGATGTCCCGCGTCCCGTTGTCGTCGCCGGGCACGAAGTCGGCCGCCTCGGAGAAGAAGGCGATGGCCGAGCCGTCGCCGCTGATGGCCGGGCCGGCGCTCAGGCCCTCGGCCGAGGTGCCGTCGGCCGCCTCGCTGACGAGGAACGTCTCGCCGGTCGACCGGTCGTGGACGAACACGTCCACCGTGCCGTTGTCGTCGTTGGCCACGAGGTTGTCGGCGAAGGACGAGAAGGCGACGTAACGGCCGTCGTCGCTGATCGACGGCCCGCCGCTGAACAGGTTCGCCTCCGTCCCGTCGCTCGCCACGTTGACCCGCTCGATCCGGCCCCTCGACCGGTCCCGCACGAAGATGTCGGTCGTCGCGTTGGTGTCGCCCCGCACGAGGTTCGAGGCGTTGGAGGAGAAGGCGACGAAGCGGCCGTCGGCGGTGATGTCGGGCGCCGAGCTGGAGGCGTTGCCCTCACGACCCTGGTTGTTGACGCTGATCAGCTCGGTCGTGCCCGCCACCCGGTCGCGGACGAAGACGTCCCGCGCGTTGTTGCGGTCGTCGGGGAAGAGGTTGTTGGCGTCGGAGTCGAAGGCGATCTCGTCGCCCGTGGCGTCGGCCGACGGGTTCTGGCTGTCGTCGTTGGCCTGCACCTCGTTGGTGCTGACGCTGAGTAGCTCGGTGATGCCCGACTCGCGGTCGTGGGCGAAGACGTCGACGAACCCGTTCCCGTCGTTGGCCACGAGGTTGTTCGCCTGGGAGTCGAAGGCGACGACGAGGCCGTCGGCGCTCAGGTCGGGCGGCGAGAAGCGGCCGCTGATGTCGTTGCCCTGGCGACCCTCGCTCGACACGCTGACGAGCTCCGTTGTCGCGGCGTTCGCCGCGGCGGACACATCGTCCGCGGCTCCGGCGGCGGTCGGGAGGGCCGACGCGACGACGGCCGCGGCGGCGACGAACAGACGGGGGCGGGTCCTCCAGCTCATGCCGTCGGTACGGCGGCGGGGCGGGCCGGGTTCCTAAAGAAAGGTTAAAGGTCCGAGCCGAGGGTCGGGTCGATGGCCCGCTGGAGCCTGGCCTGCACGGCCGCCGTGGTGACGTCGCCCCGGCTCCGCTCGAGCACGGCCCGCAGGGCGTCGAGCGTGCGACGCAGGCCACCGGTCAGGGCGTCGGGGTAGTCGACGGTGACGAGCGCATCGTAGGCGTCGTCCATCGCCGCGAGGAGGTGCTCGGCCCGGTCGAGGTCGCCCTCCCGCAGCCGGTCGAGCAGGTGGCGGCGCAGTTCGCTCGCCGCCTCGGCGAGGCCCCGCATCCACGCCGCCGGGTCCACCCCCAGCTCGGCCGGCCCGGCGAGCGGCCGGTTCTCGACCAGCGCGGCGGTCAGCCGGGCCTCGACGTACTCCTTCTCCGCGTCGTGGAGGAACCCGGCGTGCACGAGCGCCGGGTAGGGCGCGAGCACGTGCTGGGCCTGGCGCAGCTCGGCCTCGGCCTCATCGGCCAGCGCCGCCGCCCGCTGGGGCTCGAGGCGGTGCACGGCCCGGATGGACGACCCCGCCGCCCGGATGACCCGCCGGCAGGCCGGGAGGCTCTGCTCCCTGGCCGCGTGGGCGGCGTCGAGGCCGGCCCGGATGCCGTCGATCTGGCGACCGAGGTCGGCGCGACGGGACCCGTCGGCGTCCGCCCCTCCTGCAGGGTGGCCGGGAACGGCCACCGGTTCAGTTCGCCGAGCGGCGCAGCAACAGCGCGGGCTCGGCGGCGACCGTGCCGGGCAGGTAGTGCACCTTCATCTCCCGCTCGGCGGCCAGGCGCTGGGCCCGGACGAGGAGGGCGATGTAGGCGACGAACAGCGCGTCGAGCACGAAGTGGACCGTGCGCAGCATCTGCAGCCCCGGGACGAAGCTCAGCGCCAGCGTCGCGACCATGAGGACGAGGAGGCCGGTGAAGATGTCTCGGCGGCGCTTGCGGGCGAGGCGCCGGGACGACACGACGCGGCGACGGCGGGCGACGGCGGGGTGGATGTACGGCTGGGGCGGGGCGACCGGCGCAGGGACCGGGCGGCGCAGCGGGGTGGCGCCCGGGGTCGTGCGCTCGAGGACGGACAGCTGCTGGCGGAACGACGAGATCGAGTCGCCGGGCCGGCTCTCGCTCCGGTTGCGAAGCCACGGTGGCACCAGCACCACGGCCCACACGATGGCGAGGATCAACAGCACCACAATGGTCACGCTCCGCGCCTGCCTTTACTGGTCGAGGACCGTACCGCTGCCACTTCTCCTCGCGGTGGATGGTGGCGTACCCGCCCGGGCCCGGTCTCTGGGGTTACGTTCCAGCGGCGAACGTTGCAGTTCTACTACGGACGGGGCCGCGAATCCAACTCACCGTCGGTGACGGACGGCCCCGGCCGGGGCGCGCGGTCAGTCCCCCAGGTCGTCGAGCAGGCCGGGCGAGCGCCGGTACGGGCCCGACCGGCCCCCCGTCTTCTCCCAGAGGGTCACGTCGCCGATGACCATCGACCGGTCGACGGACTTGCACATGTCGTAGATGGTGAGGGCGGCGATGGCGCAGGCCGTCATCGCCTCCATCTCGACCCCGGTGCGGTCGACGGTGTCCACCTGGGCCTCGACCTCGATGTACGAGTCCTCGATCCGGAAGTTCACGAGCACCGACCCGACGAGCAGCGGGTGGCAGAGCGGGATCAGGTCCGGCGTGCGCTTGGCCGCCTGGATGCCGGCCACGCGGGCGACGGCGAGCACGTCACCCTTCGTGATGGCGCCCCGGGCGACGAGCGACGTCGTGTCCGGCTGCATGTGGACCTTGGCCCGGGCGATGGCCCGCCGGTGGGTCGCCTCCTTGGGCGTCACGTCGACCATCCGGGCCCGCCCGAGGGGATCGAGGTGGGTCAGGCCGCGCTCCGACATGGTCGGCGAGTCTAGGGCACCCACCGGGCCGTTCCGGCCCGGGGCCGGTGGTCAGCCGCCGATCTGGCTCATGCTGCGCCGGGGGCGGACGAACGCGACCGACCCGATGGCGTGCCCCGCCCACTTCGACCCCACGGCCCGCTCGACGACGGCCGACAGCTCGTCGTCGCCGGCGCCCGACCGCAGCAGCGAGCGCAGGTCGTGCTCGTCGACGGCGAACAGGCACGAGCGGAGCGCGCCCTCCGCGGTCAGCCGCACCCGGTCGCAGTCGCCGCAGAACGGCCGGGTGACGCTGGCGATCACGCCGACCTCGCCCCGTCCGTCCACGTAGCGGTAGCGCTCGGCCGGCGCCGACCCCCGCACGACGGGCTCGATCGGGTGGACGGCGTCGATGGCGGCGACGATCTCCTCGGCCGCCAGCACCTGCCCACCGGTCCAGCGGCCGTCGGCGTCGAGGGGCATGTACTCGATGAAGCGGACCGTCACCCCCCGCTCCCGCCCGAACTCGGCGAAGTCGAGCACCTCGTCGTCGTTCACGCCCTTCATCACGACGACGTTGACCTTCACCGGCGCCAGGCCGGCCTCGATCGCCCCGTCGATCCCGTCCAGCACGCGGTCGAGCGCGTCCCGCCTCGTCAGCTCGGCGAACCGGTCCCGGCGCAGCGAGTCGCACGACACGTTCACCCGGCGCAGGCCGGCGGCGACGAGGTCGGGCGCCAGCAGCCGCAGCGACGCGCCGTTCGTGGTGAGCGACAGGTCCACGGGCGGCCCGTCGCCGCCCACCCGGAGGCCGGCGAGCATGCCGACGAGGGTCGGCAGCCCGGCGCGGACGGTCGGCTCCCCGCCGGTCAGGCGGATGGCCGAGATGCCGTGCCGCTCGACCAGCAGCCGGGCGACCCGCTCGATCTCCTCGAAGGTGAGGAGGTCCTCGCGGGGCAGCCACGGCAGGCCGTCGGCCGGCATGCAGTACGTGCAGCGGAACGAGCAGCGGTCGGTGACGGAGATGCGGAGGTCGCGGTGGACGCGCCCGAAGCCGTCGACCAGGGGGCTGCTCATCCGGGCCAAGGCTACGGCGTCCCCCAGAGGAGCAGCGTCTCGACCAGGCCGCCCGGCTCGACGCCGTTCCCGTCGGGGACGACGGCGATGCCGTTGGCCAGGGCGGTCGCCGCCAGCTGGTGGGAGCCCTGGGCCCGCACCGGGCGCACGGCGAGGCCGCCGCCGGGCGCCGGCTCGGCGACCACCCGGTCGAGGTGCAGTTTCCCGTCGGGCGACCGGCGGATGCCGTCCGGCGCCAACGCCAGCACCCGCGGCCGCTCCGCCGTCGCCGGGCCGTGGCCCATCATCCGCCGCAGGGCCGGCCGGGCCAGCACCTCGAACGACACCAGGGACGACACCGGGTTGCCGGGCAGGCCGAACACCGGCACCAGCCGGCCGTCGTCGGAGGTCACCACCCCGAAGGCGAACGGCTTGGCCGGCCGGATGGCGATCTGCATCCACCGCATGTCGCCCACCCGGTCGAGCACCTTCTTCACGTAGTCGAAGTCGCCCATGCTGACCCCGCCGCTCGTGAGCAGCGCGTCGCAGGACAGCACGGCGCCGTCGACGGCCGCCTCGATGGCCGCCTCGTCGTCCCTCGCGATCCCGAGGTCGACGGCGTCGGCGCCGGCGGCGGCGACCGCGGCGAGCAGCGCCGGCCGGTTCGAGTCCCTGATCTGGCCGGGGGCGAGGTCGCCGGCCCCGTCGACCAGCTCGTCGCCGGTGGACAGAACCCCGACCGTCGCCCTCGGCACGGCGGTGACGTGGGCGACCCCGAGGCTGGCCAGCACGCCGATGGGCGCCGGCCCGAGCGGGGTGCCCGCCGGGAGCACCTGGTCGCCGGGGCGGACGTCGTCGCCGGCCCGCCGCACGTGGTCGCCGGGCCGGGCCTCGGAGCGGACGAGCACGGTGTCGCCGTCGACCTCGGTCCGCTCGACCATCACGACGGCGTCGGCCCCGGCCGGCATCGGCGCCCCGGTCATGATGCGCACCGCCTGCCCCTCGCCGACCTCGCCGCCGAACGCCCCGCCGGCGGCCAGGGTGCCGACCACCCGCAGCCGGGCGGACCCGCCGGCGGTGTCGGCCGCCCGGACGGCGAACCCGTCCATGGCCGTGTTGTCGAACGGGGGGACGAGGTGGGCGGCGACCACCGGCTCGGCCAGCACCAGCCCGCCCGCCTGCCCGAGCGGCAGCCGGCGGGCCGGGAGGCGCGGGCAGCGGGCCTCGACGTGCGCCTTCGCCTCGTGGAGGGGGATCACGACCGCCGCCCGGGCACGACCTGGGACCGGAACTGGCGGGCGCCGGCGTCGAGCACCCAGTCGTGGCCGAAGCGGACGACGGGCGCGGCGACGGTCGCCGCCACCCGCAGCACCCGCCCGTTCGGCGCCAGGCTCGACACCAGCCGGGCCTCGCAGCCCTCGTCGTGCTCGCCGATCTCGAGGCGGGCGGTGCCGGTCACGTCGCCGTCCACCGTCGCCGCCACCAGCCGGCCCTCGACCACCTCGTCGAGCTCGACCGTGAACCGCACCGGGTACGGCAGCGGGGGCTGCACGACGCAGCGCCACCGGTCGCCCTCGACCAGGCCCCGCCCCTCGAACCGGCGCAGCCACGGCCACCACCGGCGGTAGCGGCCGGTGTCGCCGATCGCCGCCCACAGGTCGCCGGGCTGGACCGGGAAGCGGTAGCGGCGGTCGGACTCCACGCGCACTCGCCCAGGCTCCCACCCGCCGGCCGGGAACGGGCGGCGCGAGCGGCTACCGCAGCCCCCTGCGGTCGACGAGGTCGACGAGGAAGGCGCGGAACTCGGGGCCGAGGTCCTCGCGGTCGATGGCCAGCTCGACCGTCGCCCGCAGGTAGTCGAGCTTCTTGCCGATGTCGTAGCGGCCCTCGTCGAACAGGTACCCGTACACCGTCTGCTCGCCGAGCAGGATGGCGATGGCGTCGGTGAGCTGGACCTCGCCGCCGACCCCCGGTTTCACCGTCGACAGCGCGTCGAAGATCTCGGGGGTGAACACGTAGCGGCCCATGACGGCGAGGGTCGACGGCGCGTCCTCCGGTGCCGGCTTCTCGACGATGTCGAGCAGGCGCACCAGCTCGTCGCCCACCGGCTCGACCGCCGGGCACCCGTAGGAGGAGATCTCGTCCCTCGGGAACTCCTTGAGCGCCACCACCGAGCGGCCGTACCGGTCGTAGGTCTCGATCATCCCCTCGAGCACCCGGGACCGCTCGTCCATGATGTCGTCGCCGAGCATGACGACGAAGGGGTCGTCGCCGACGTGCTTCCTGGCGACGGCGACCGCGTGGCCGAGGCCGAGCGGCTCGCCCTGGCGCACGTAGTGGATGTCCGCCATCTCGGCCAGGTCCTGGACGGCCTTGAGGTCGTCGAACTTCCCCTTCTGCTCCAGGTAGTACTCGAGCTCGAAGGTGCGGTCGAAGTGGTCCTCCAGGCTGCGCTTGCCCCGGCCGGTGATGATGAGGATGTCGTCGATGCCCGCTCGGACGGCCTCCTCGACCACGTACTGGATGGCCGGCTTGTCGACGACCGGCAGCATCTCCTTCGGCTGGGCCTTGGTGGCCGGCAGGAAGCGGGTGCCGAGCCCCGCGGCCGGGATCACCGCCTTGCGGACGGTCCCTCTCACCACACCCCTCCTCCTCGATCGGCCTTCGACCCTGAAGCTGACGCCCGACGGTACCCCGGAGGGATGACGGCAACGGGCGCCGTCGTTACACTTGGCACTCGCACGGGTCGAGTGCCAGCTCACGAGCGCGGAGGCCAGGTTGCCCACCTACGAGTACCGGTGCAGGGACTGCGGGGAGCACCTCGAGGTCGTCCAGTCCTTCCGCGACGACCCGCTGACCGAGTGCCCCAACTGCGGCGGGTCGCTGCGCAAGGTGTTCAGCGCCATCGGCATCAGCTTCAAGGGCAGCGGCTTCTACAAGACCGACAGCCGCGCCTCCGGTGGCTCGGGCGGCTCGGGCGGCGGCGGCAAGGGCGAGTCGGGCTCCTCGTCGTCGTCCTCGTCCTCGTCCTCGTCGGGCGAGTCGTCGTCGGGGTCGGGGTCGGGCTCGTCGTCGGGGTCGGGGTCGGGCTCGTCGTCGGGCTCGGGCTCCGGCTCTGGCTCGGGGTCGTCCGGGTCGGGCTCCACGTCGCCGTCGGCCAAGTCGGCGTAGGTGGCGGCCCCCGGAGCCGGGGCCGAGCTCGGGGTCTTCGGCGGGTCGGGGTTCTACTCGTTCCTCGACGACGTCGACACCGTCGAGGTCGCCACCCCCTACGGCCCCCCGTCCGCGCCCGTGGTCGTCGGCACGGTCGGCGATCGCCGCGTCGCCTTCCTCCCCCGCCACGGGACGAAGCACGAGCTGCCGCCGCACCGCATCCCGTACCGGGCGAACCTGTGGGCGCTGCGGTCCCTCGGCGTGCGTCGGGTGCTCGGCCCGTGCGCCGCGGGGTCGCTCCAGCCCGACGTGGCGCCCGGGTCGTTCGTCGTGTGCGACCAGCTCGTCGACCGCACGTGGGGACGGGACGACACCTACTTCGACGGGCCGACCGTCAACCACGTGTCCTTCGCCGAGCCGTACTGCCCGGAGCTGCGGCGGGTCGCCGTCGACGCCGGGCGGGCCGAGGGCATCACCGTCCACGACGGCGGCACCGTGGTGGTCGTCCAGGGGCCGAGGTTCTCCACCAAGGCCGAGTCCCGCTGGTACCGCTCGGCCGGGTGGGAGGTCATCAACATGACCCAGTACCCGGAGGCCTACCTGGCCCGTGAGCTGGGCATGTGCTACGCAGCGATCGCCCTGGTGACGGACTACGACACCGGCCTCGAGGACGACCCGTCGATCGAGCCGGTCAGCCACGAGCAGGTGTTCCGGTTCCTGCACGACAACGTCGACCGGGTCCGCCGCCTGCTGTTCCGGGCCCTGCCGGCCGTCCCCGCCGACCGCTCCTGCGCCTGCGCCGACGCCCCCAACGGCATCGACCCCGACCCGCCGGCGGGGTAGCCGCCCTCGTTCGCCGTCGTCCGCGGCTGGGGTCTCTCCGGCGCCGGCGGTCCGTGCCAACGCCGGCCGGCGCCGTGACACGCCTGGGATACGGTGTGACCGGCCGCTTCCCCCCCTTTGTGTCACACCCCTGCCGTACTGTGTGACCGGGCGGCAGCTTCCCCGATTCTCGTCGCACCCCTGCCGCACCGTGTGACCCGACCACCTCCCCCTTTTGCTGTCGCACCCCTGCCGTACCGTGTGACCAACCGCTTCCCCCCGTTCTCGTCAGCCTCCGCCGTACGGTGTGACCGGCCGCTTCCCCCTTTTGCTGTCGCACCCCTGCCGTACCGTGTGACCCGATCACCTCCCCCGTTTGTGTCACACCCCTGCCGCACCGTGTGACCCGACCACCTCCCCTTTTGCTGTCGCACCCCTGCCGTACCGTGTGACCGGACCACCTCCCCCGTTTGTGTCACACCCCTGCCATACCGTGTAGCGGACCGCTTCCCCCGGTTCCTGTCACACCGCGTCCGTAGGGTGTGGCGCACCGCTTCCCCCGAGCGAACCCGCACCGCCTGGAGGACGCGCGCCCGTGCTCCACCCCCACCTGCTCCGGCTCCGGCTGCGCCGGCCGGTCCCCGCCCTGCTGGCGATCGCCGTCCTCGCCGCGCTGACCGGCGCCGTCGTCGCGTCGCTGGTCGGCCGGGCCGAGTCGGCCCTCCGCCGCTTCGGCACCTCCCGCCCGGTCGCCGTCGCCACACGCCCGATCCCGGCCGGCGCCGTCGTCGGCGCCGCCGACGCCGAGGTCCGCACCTGGCCGTCGGGGCTCGTCCCGCCCGGCGCGTTCGCCGCCGTCCCCGTCGGGCGCACGGCCACGTCGCCCACGTTCACGGGTGAGCCCCTCGTCGCCGGCCGCCTCGCGCCGGCCGGCCTGTCGGGCGTCGCCGCGCTGCTCCCGCCGGGCACCCGGGCGATCGCCGTCCCGCTGGCCGGCTCGGGTCCCCCACTCGCCGTCGGGGACTCCGTCGACGTCCTCGCCACCTTCGACCCCGTCATCGCCGGCGACGCCGACCCCACCGTCGTCGTCGCCGAGCGCGCCACCGTGCTCGGCGTGGGCGACGCCGGCGACACGGTGACGGTCGCCGTCCCCGTCGCCGACGCGCCGCGGGTGGCGTTCGCGGTCACCCAGGGCACGGTGACCTTGGCACTCGGGGGCCGGCCGTGACCGGCGCGGCGTCAGCGGAACGTCGAGGCCAGCACGCCGAGCACGGCGAGGCCGACGACCACCCGGTACACGACGAACGGGGTGAAGGACCGCCGCCGCACCAGGCGCAGGGTGCCCCAGACCGCGACCCAGCCGGTCACGGCCGAGGTCAGCACGCCGGCGACGAACGGCGGCCACAGGGACGACGGGATCCCGCCGTCGGCCGCCACGGAGGCGAGCTTGTAGAGGCCGGCGCCGGCGATGATCGGCAGGCTCATGAGGAACGACAGGCGTGCCGCCGAGTCGCGGGCGAAGCCGAGCCGGCGCCCGACCGTGATCGTCACCCCGGACCGGGACACCCCCGGCTGGAGCGCGAGCGCCTGTCCGACGCCCATGAGGACGGCGTCGCGAGGGCGGAAGTCGTCGACCACGCGGTCGCCCTTCAGACGGTCGGCCCACAGCAGCACCAGCCCGAACACGATGAGCAGCGCCGCGATCAACCAGATCTCGTCGTCGAGCCGCTCGATGGTGGCGTCGAGGGCCGCGCCCGTCACCGCCGCGGGCAGGGCCGAGAGGAGCAGCATCCACGCCAGACGCCCGTCGTGGCTCGCCGGTCGCCCGGGCAGCACGGCCCGCAGGCCCTCTCTGGTGTAGAGGGCGACGTCACGGCGGAAGTAGGTGAGCGCCCCGGCCAGGGTGCCGAGGTGCAGGGCGACGTCGAACGCCTTGGCGAGGGCCTCGTCGCCGCCGAAGTCGTTCCACCCGAACAGCCACGGCACGAGCGCGAGGTGCCCGCTCGACGAGATCGGCAGGAACTCGGACAGGCCCTGGACGGCTCCGAGGACGATGGCATGGAGGATCGGCACGGGTCGGTCTCGTTCGTCGGTGGCGGCGCTCGGCGGCGGGTCGGGGCGTTCGGCTGGTGGCGCCGATGGGTCAGCCGGGGGCCGACCCGGCTGCGGCGGTGGTGGTCACGTCAGCGCGTTGGTCGACGGGACGACGCGGGGCCGCCAGGTCCTGGGCGGGTCGGCGTGATGGCCGACCACGACGGCCTCGGCCAACGACGCCAGGAACGACGCCGGTCCGTCGAAGTCCGGCATCTCGACGTAGGCGGCGCCGATCGCCTCGGGCACGTGGGCATCGGAGCCGGCCCCGCCCGGAAGCCCGTGCGCCTCGGCGTACGCAACCGCCTCGGCCGAGGCGTGCGCGAGCGACGTCTTGGCGTTGAGCACCTCGATGACGTCGACCAGCCCGTCGTCGACGAGCCGGTCGAGCGCCGCCCGCCGGAGGTGGTGGCGCAGCGGGTCGAACGGGTGCGGCACGTAGACGACGCCGCCCTGCGAGCGGATCCGCGCCGCCGCCGCGGCGGCGTCCAGGCCGAACGGCAGCCGCTCGGTCAGGAACAGCCCGATGACCTCGCCGGCCGGCGTCCGCAGCTCCTCGCCGACGACGACCCGGCACGGCAGCCGACCCTGCAGCTCGACGGCGCCGTTGATCGTCGAGTGGTCGGTCACGCAGAGGACGTCGATGCCGGCGTCGGCCACCGCCTCGGCCAGCTCGTCCGGCGTGGTCGTGGCGTCGCCCGACCACATCGTGTGGCAGTGGAGGTCGACCCGCACCCACCCGGGCCGCCGGGGCGCGGCGAGGTGGGGATGGCGGTCGACGGCGGGCACGCGGCCAGAGGCTATCGGCCACCGCCGGCGGGGGATCGCCCGGCACGGGATGCACGGCGGGTGCG
>DASWMK010000009.1 GCA_036399815.1 Acidimicrobiales bacterium | reverse complement strand
GCTCGTCGCACCGTGCGGACGCCGGCGGGGCGCGGCGGACTCGATCCGGCGGGCCGGACGGGACCGGCGCCGGGGGGCGCGCCCGGCGGGACGCGGCGGACTCGACCCGGCGGGGCCGGACGGGACCGGCGCCGGGGGGCGCACCGGCGCGTCGCCCCGTGTGAACGCGCCCGGCGGGGCGCGGCGTGCTCGACCCGGCGGCCCATGGGGGAGCGCCGGTAGGCTGCGGCGCCCATGTGGGCGGTCCGGCTCGTGGCGGTCCTCGCCGGCGCCGCCGTCGTCGTGTCGGTCCTGCTCTCGGCGCTGCGGACGGTCGTCGTGCCGAGGGCCCAGCCCGTGCGCCTCGCCAGGGCGGTGTTCCTCGGCGTCCGCCGGGTCTTCGAGCTGCGAGCCCGCCCCGGCCGCACCTACGAGGAGCGGGACCGGGTGATGGCCCTCTACGCCCCGGCCGCCCTGCTGCTCCTCCCCGGCGTGTGGGCGGCCAGCGTGATGGCCGGGTTCACCGTGCTGCTCTGGGGGATGGGCGTCGACTCCTGGCGCTACGCCTTCTACCTGAGCGCCGACTCCCTCACCACGCTCGGCACGTTCGCCGCCCCCGACCTGCCGACGACGGTGGCGACGACGGTCGAGGCCGTCCTCGGCCTGGGCCTCGTCGCCCTGCTCATCTCCTACCTGCCCTCCATCTACGGGGCCTTCCAGCGCCGGGAGCTGGCCGTCGCCATGCTCGAGACGAGGGCCGGCGACCCGCCGTCGCCGGTCGAGCTGATCCTCCGCCAGCACCGCATCGGCCGGATGGAGGAGCTCGAGGACCTGTGGGAGCAGTGGCTCGGCTGGTTCGCCGACCTGGAGGAGACCCACACGTCCCAGGCGTCGCTGCCGTTCTTCCGCTCGCCCACGCCGACCCGGTCGTGGATCACCGCCGCCGGCTGCGTGCTCGACGGGGCGTCGCTCGTCACCTCGGTGGTGGACCTGCCGAAGAGCCCCCGGGCCCAGCTGTGCATCCGGTCCGGCTACCTCGCGCTGCGCCGCATCTCGGACTTCTTCCAGATCCCCTACGAGCCCGACCCCCGGCCCGACGACCCCATCTCGATCGACCGCTCGGAGTTCGACGACGCCTGCGCCCGGCTGGCCGCGGCCGGCGTGCCGCTCGTCGAGGACCGGGACGGGGCCTGGCGGGCGTTCGTCGGCTGGCGGGTCAACTACGACCCGGTGCTGCTCGGCCTGGCCGGCCTCGTGATGGCGCCGTACGCCATGTGGTCGTCGGACCGGTCGCTCCCGTTCCGCCGCCCGCCGGTCACCCACCGGAAGCGGCGGCAGGTGGCGCCTCAGGCGTCGGCGTGGCGGCGCCGGTAGCTGCGGGCCTTCGCCCGGTTGCCGCACACCGACATCACGCACCAGGTGGACGACCGGTTCTTCGAGTGGTCGTAGAACGCCCACTCGCAGGTGTGCTCCCGGCAGGCCTTGAACCGCCGCCAGGTGCCGTCGACCTCGGCGTCGTGGACGATGGCCAGCAGCGCGGCGACCGCCGCGGCCGCGCCGCGCCCGGCCGGGACGAGCGGCGCGGAGCCGTCCTCGCCGATGCGGACGACGAGCGGGGCGGCGTCGGCGTGGCGGGCCAGGGTGGCGACGGCGCCGTCGTCCACCGGGCCGCCGTTGTTGCCCCTGGCCAGTGACCGCAGCGCCTCGCGCACCTCGTGGAGGCGCTCGACGTCGTCGCCGTCGAGGCCGGTCCCGGCGGCCAGCAGCCCCCGCTCGGCGAGCCAGGCGGCCGCCGCCGCCGGGTCGCCCAGCTGCTCCTCGCCGCTCTCGAGGTCGACCGTGTTGACGAAGTCCTGCACGACCCGCAGCCGCCCGGGGGCCGGCTTGCGGCCGGGCTCGGAGGGCTCGGGGTCGGTCACGGAGTCCATTGTGCCAGAACGGACCCCCCCTTTGACAACCGGTGAAATCCGTTGACTGGTGATGGCGCACCGGTATACTGGTTTCAATGGTTACGACACCGATCAGCACGACGGAGAGGAGAGGTCCGTGCACCCGTACCTCCTCGAGAGCCTGAACGCCCAGCACCGACACGACCTCCAGCGCACCGCCGCCCCCCGCCGGGCCCGCCGGCCGCTCCGACGGCCCCTCCCGGTCGCCTGCGGCCCCGCCCGCCCGAGGGTGCTCGCCCGCGTCCTGCACCTCCATCCCGCGCCCACGCTCGCCCACTGACCCGAGGAGCGGTCCGATGCCCTTCCCCGTCCGCAACGTGGTGATCGACGTCAACTACCTGGAGGACATGACGGCCTTCTGGCAGGCGATCACCGGTTACGACGTCGACGCCAAGGACGACGCCAGCGTCCGCCTGATCGACCCGTCCGGCGCCGGCCCGGCGCTGTACCTCCAGAAGGTGCCCGAGCTGCGCACGACCAAGAACCGGCTCCACCT
>DASWMK010000008.1 GCA_036399815.1 Acidimicrobiales bacterium | reverse complement strand
CAAGGGCCGGGCGACGCGGTTCATGAACGCCTACCGCTCTGTCAACGAGCACGCCGACGCCAACGTCGGCTACGTCCTCGGCTACATCGAGCCGCCCGAGAAGCGCCACCAGATGTACGACCTGTTCCGCGTCGAGCATCCGGTGTTCGGCGGCAGGCCGTGAGATGCCGCAACCTTGACGACGACTCTCTACTCCTCGCCGCGTCCTACGGGGAACTCGTCGGGGCAGCCCGCCTGCACCCACTCGTCCAAACAGGCGATCAGACGCTCATCCGAAGCAGGAATGGTGAAGTTGTCGCCGGCCGAGGACGGGTCGACAAGCCCACCATTCCCGCCCGTTGCCGTCACGTCCGCACGCGTGGGGCGCCGATCCCGCCCGGGATCGCGGACTGGATCGCCGGGTCCGTCGTCCCCCTGTGCACCCCGAAGTAGGCGAGGACCGCCCACCCGAACGTCACCACGAACCCGACTACCGCGTCCAACGTGAACACCCCGCCGCCAGCCACCGCCCCCTCCACCAGCGCCGCAGCCGCGGCCAGCGCGACGAGGGTCAACTGCTTCACGGCGGGTGACGCGAGCTTCGCCGTCGCCACCGACACGAGCATCGGCAGCACCGTCCCGAGGACGAGGGCGAGGACGGTGAGGTCCAGGTTGAACAGGACGTAGTCGCCGCCGTCGGACACCACCTCACCGGGCGGCGCAAGCTCCTGCGCGCCGGCTGCGGGGGCGAGGAAGGCGAGGACGGCGAGTGCGGCAGCCGCGACGAGGACGAACCATTCGCCGAGGCCGAAGCGGTGACGGGTCATGTGCTCTTGGGTAGCGGGCCCGGGTTTAGCGGGAACGGATGCAGGGACAGGCGGGACGTGGGAGAATGAGCAGGACGGCTTGTGGTGAGCCCATCGTTTCCTCCTTGTAGCCGGGGCGGCGCACGTACCGAGTGGTTCCTCGTCCGGGAAGCCGAGACGGAACTGGCCGCGGTGCGCGTCGCGCAGTTGTGGGCGTCGGTCGTCGAGGAGCGCAGGCTGCTCGCCATCGCCATGGACGAGACAGCGGCCGCCCTCCGCGCCTTCGCCGAGGCGTGGAACAGCGGACCGCTCTGGAATTGAACCGGCGCTAGACGCGACGAGGCCCCGCTCACGAAGGAGCGGGGCCAGTTCGTCGCGTCAAGGGCCGTCTACCGCCGCGACGCCGGTCCTCGTCCTCGTAGTCGACGTGGGCGGGCGGCAGCCGCCACGGCGCGTACTGACGCCGATAGGCGACCAACGAGAGCCCGAGAGCGGCGGCACGCTCCTGCTCCCACGCCTCGTCAACCTCGGCCTGCATGGCCCGACCGTAGTCGGCGACGCCTACTCGAAACACTCTAAACCGAGACTCTAAACGAGAAGTTTAGAGTAGGCGGGTTCAGTACCAGTGGTTGCCGCGCATCAACCGCCTCCCTTCCGCCGATCAGTCCTCCGGAACCGCTTCCCATCCCAGCGCGTCGAGGCCGCCCGCCTCCCGGATGGTGCGGTACACGTCCGCCGACGAGTAGGCGGCACGCGACGGGCAGCAGGGCGGCGAGCCGTAGGCCGAGCGGGTTCTGCCACAGAACAGGCACATGTCGTCAGCCACGACAGCCTCCTCAACCTCCCGGTGGCGTCGGCGTCGGACACAGCAAGTCGGCCGCCAGATAGTCCTCAGCCGCCTGCTGCAACGGGACAGCGTCGCCGATCAGCTTGTCGGCCCGGTCCACCAGCGCCACCACATCGGCGTCCGCCGCGTCCGCCCGGTCAGCGACGATCCTCACGATGCTCGCGATCAGGAAGGAGTTCCCCGCCGTCTGACGGGCGTTCAACGCCCCCACCTCGCGGGCCAGCTCCGACACGCACTCCCGGTTCTCGGCGACCGCCACCGTGTACGCCTGCTCACGGCGGGCCTGCCGGTCCCGGGCCTGAGTCGCCCGGAGATTCACCACCACCACCCCGCCCACCGCGAGCAGAAGGACGATGGCGACGGCGAGGACGGCGACGGTGAGGTGCCGCCAGAACCGCTCCTCCCGAAGCTCGTCCGTGGCGTCGGCGACCGCCCGGATCACGGGGTCAGCCATCTCGGCCTCGGTCAGCCTCCGTCTGCTGTCGCTCCGCCCGTTCCAGCCGCTCACGGTGCTCCTCGACCGCCCTCTGATGCTCGTCCAACACCCGGCAGAACGCCGCCTCCAACCGGTCCAACCGGTCCGGCCGCCGCGACTGCCACGGCCACCTCACCGGTCCTCCAGCCGCCGCTCCGCCCGCTCCAAGAAGAAGATGAGCCGGGCCACCTGCTCCGGGGAAGGAAGCGAAGTGACCCGCTCGAGGACTTTCGACGACGCCGCCAGCGCCGCTGTCGACTCGGACAACGCGGGAAGCGCCTGCTCCAACTGCTTCGCGGCCCGCTCCCGTTCCTCGCGCAGCTCCTTGCGCTGGTCGAAGAACAGCCAGAGCAGCAGCGCCAACGGCAGCGCAGCCGGCCCATAGAAGGCGACGAGGGCCGCCCAGTCGAACGACAACAGTCACCGTCGCTTCCCGTGGTTGTCGGCCGATCGGCCCACGTCACCTCCACGCCGTCACGTATCCGGATGGTCGGCGGCGGCTCTGTCTTGTCGGGTGGGCACGCGCTCGGCGTACTCACTACGGTCGTCCATCTCCGGTTCCCTCTCAGCCAGGGGATCGGGGTACAGGCCGGGGCGTCTGTTCACGCAGGCGTCCCGGCCGCCTCCTTATTGCGTGTGGCCCCGCCGGTGGAACAGGTCGAGGTAGTCGGCGAGCACGTCGACGGTCGACTTGCCGTGCTCGATTCCGACCGACGCGCACGACGCCCGCAGGCCCGGCTCACGCAGACGCGCGAGGCAGGCGTCGCAGTCCGGCCACTGGCCGCCGAAGCCGTCGTCGTACCAGCGGAGCGCCTTCGTGGCCGTGGGCATCACGCTGCCGGCACGAACTCCGGCGGGTCGCCGAACACCGACGGATCGCCGCCGGCTGAACGGAACGACGCCAGACCCTCGGCGCGCTCATGCAGGATCGCGTCGCGCTGCGGCCCCGGCGGCGTCTTGATGAGGTCGATGTCGGCGGCGGCGATCTTCGCGCTGGCGGCGTTGCGGCGGGACAGGTTCGTCTCGGCCGCCGAGGCGGGGTCGGCGGCGAGCGCAGCCTTGACCTTGTCCTCGACGACCTGGGCGATCTGCTCGATCGTGATACCGGCCAAGGGGTCCTCCTCCTCGTTCGGGTTGACGCTCAGGTACGGCTCGGCGGCGGTGAAGTCGCCGGGGTCGCGGTGGGTGTTCTCGGTGACGTGCTCGTGGCCGCAGATGCCGTCCCAAGCGCGCCACTCGTCGGGGCTGAACCGGCGCGCCGCGGGGAGGTCCGGGTACTTCGCCCAGCCCTGCGGCGGGAACCTGAGAGTGCAGTAGCCGTGGTCGATGCACCACCACACCAGCCGGCGAAGCGTCACCTTCTGGGCGTCGGTGAGGCCCGCCCAGCCGCCGGAGGCGACGCCGACGATCTCGACCTGCACGACGTTCCAGCGGTTCGTCTCGACACCGCCCGGCGGGTTCAGGAGCGCCCGGCTGGTCCGCCTCGCGGAGCAGTGGACGTAGAGGGTGCCGTCACGGTCGAGGGTCCACGTTGGGAAGTTCGGGTGGCCGAACCCGTCGTAGGTGGTGGCGCCGTTGTTGATGTCCTCGCGGAGGGTCGGGTGGTACCAGAGGCTTTCGGTGGTGTGGAGCACGAGCCGGTTCTTGATGCCCGGCATGTCGGCGCCCGTGAGGGACAGCGAGGCGAGGTCGAGGACGGCCCACGGCGGGAACTCGTCGGCCGGGAACCCGGCCTGCTCGGCGGTTCGGCTCATGCGCGCATCTCCTGCTCCCAGCGGCGGCACCACTCGTCCACCGCCTCCCCGTCGAACGGCTCACCCTTTGGCTCAACCCGACCCGCCAACCACCGAGCAGCCGACTCCACGCCCCGCAGAACGTCCGCCAACACAGCGCGGGCGACCATCAGCAGGGCACGCTCCACGGGGGTCACGCACTCTCGCTAACCCGCCGCGAAACAGGATCATCGGATGCAGGGCGCGCCGACCCCCACCCCGCACGCGGCTTCGTCTTTCCCGACACGATGTTCCGGGCGTACGTCTCGGACACGTCGAACCGAGCGGCCAGCAGCCGGAACGGCACCCCCTTGCCGTGCAGGCGACGCATCTCGTCAGCCACCTCCACCGTCACACCCGGCGAGCGCGGCTTCCGCTTCGACGCACGCGTCGGCTCAGGTGGGCACCACGACTCGATCTCGGGCCGGCCGTCGCGGAAGTCGGCGAGCAGCCGGTACAGGTCACCGTCCGACAGGTGGTCGTAGCGGCCGCCGTGCACCTTGCGGAGCCGGTCGTCGCACCACGCCGCCACCTCCCGTTGTGGGAGGCCGGCGAGCTTGTCGGTGAGGTGCGGGTTGCCAGGGTTCGGGTCGGGCACCGCCCAACCTCCGGGGTGCGACGGGCCGCCCTGACGGCAGCGACCGTCGCCCCAACCCCGCTCCGCGGCGAGGATGCAGGAGGCGTAGAATGGTGGCCGTCCCGGGAGTGGAGACCCGGACCCCGCTAACAAAGGAGAGCCAGCATGGAAGCCCCGGCCCTTCTCCACAGTGGGGCCGGGGGCACCACCCCCGTCGTATCCGACCGCGGCGTCGGCCTCTCTGATCTGACTGTCGGATGGGCGCAGGGGAGGCTCGCCGCTTCCCTACCCGGCCGCCGGCCCGGCGTGTCCCTCCAAACAGGGGCCGCCCGGCGCACCCTCTGAGCCGGGCGGCCCCAGCCGGAACCTACGGCGGCATCCGGAAGCGACGGCCTACACGACCACCCAGACAGCGCCGTCCCACCGTTTCAGCGGCTTCGACTCCCACGCCGACCCGGTCCACACCATGAACGGTGTCGCCACCCACGCCGTACCATCCCACCGCTTCAACGCGGTGACCGTCACGGCGTCCAGGGAGCCGGTGGCGCCGACGGCGACCGCAGCCTTCCCAGCGAACGTCGTGAGTCGGGTCGCCGTCCCGGTCGCACCCGCGGCGGCGACGGCTGAGGCAGCGAACCGGCGTCGCAACCGGAAGATCGCAGCCACCCCGGAGTCGGCGCCGTTCGCTGTGCCTCGGAGGCCTGCTGTGCGGGCGACTGTCGCCTTCGCGGCCCCCGCCGCGGGTCCACGGCTCGACAGTCCCCGCAGGAGGGTCGGCGCCGCCCTGGCCGCCCCCGCCGTCGCCGCAGCCCCGGACAGCCCGGTAGAGCGACGCAGCGTCCCCGCGGCGCCGCCAGCGGCCCCAGCGGTCGCTGACAGGCCTCTCGTCGCCACGAGGGACCCCCCCGACGACCCGGCCGCCCCGGCTGTGGCGACGACCGACCGGACGACGGACAGCGACCCGGACCCTCCCGACGCCGAACCCGACGAGCCGGACAGGTCGACAACGACTGCGGGCTGTTCGATGATGCTCGACGGCGCCGGAGCCGGGCCGGGCGGGATGACGAGCTCCTGCGGGGTATCCGCCGGGAGGATCTGGCCGTGGCCGGCCGCCCCCGCCGTGGCGCCCATGTTCGCCGACCCGGTGCGGAGGAACGTCGCAGCCGGGGCGCCGCCTAGGCGCTGATGCGGCACGGTCTACGCCTGGATCTCGGACCAGACCACCGTCGTGAAGATCTGGGCGGCACCGGCGATCACCGGCGTGACGAGGATGACCGACGTGGAGCGGGGCACGTCCAACCCCTCAGGGAACACCCAGTGGAGGCCGGCGCCGATCGCGGCGGGGAGCGCCTGCCGGCGGAGCCGGCTCGCCGCGGTGAAGGTCGGGGCGGCGGTGAACGCGTTGGAGAAGACGCCGGTGAGACCCGAGTTCGCTATGTTCGGGTTCTCCTTGTTCGCCGCCCCGAGCGTCGGCGCGTTCGACCCGCCGGTCCCCTGAGCGGTCGCCCGGTGAAGCTCGACGTTCGTCGCTGTCGCCGCGCCGAGCGTGACGATCAGCTCGTGGATTTTCGCGACGACTGACGCGCCGTTGCGGAACTCGAAGAACGGGGTGTCGAGCGCCGGGGCGGCGGACGTGAGCGTCGCTGCTGAGTAGCGGTCGGCCATCAGAACGTGTCCGTCGGGTCGCCGAGCTGGATCGTCAACCCGGACGCGGCGAACGAGGCGGTGTCGCCGGAGGTGATCGACTTCGACGTGGTCAGCGCCCCCCAAATCTGGACGGTGCCACCCGACGACGCGGCGAACAGGCCGAAGTGGGTGATCGTGCCCCACGACCCGGTCGCCGCCGGGAAGGTGATGGCGTTGGCGTTCGACTTCGTCGCCGGGGCCGTCCCCGTGGCGGCGGCCCAGTCGGCGGCCGCGGTGGAGACCCGGGCGTAGCCGTTGCCGGACGGTTCCGTGAAGTTCCCGCCCGCGTCGGTCGGGGTGGTCGTGGAGAGGGCCACGAACCAGTTGGCCGGCGGGGTGTAGGTGCCGTCGTTGAGGACGTGGTCGAGGATCGCCTGTTCGAGAGTGTCGATGAACCCTGCCATGTCAGCCGTCCGTGAAGTGGTCGTCGCAGAGCTGCGCGAGTTCCGACGGGGGGAGGTCCGAGCGGCGGGTGCCTGCGTCGAGCCGCTTGAGCGGCGATCCGGGCGGGTCGCCGTCGCCGGCCACCATCACCGGCTTGGCGAGCACCTTCGGCTTGGTCATGGCTGCTCCTACTATGAGGTGTCGACCCAGAGGTCGTTGACGGCCGGGGATACCGGGGCGGTAGGGCCGACGGTGAGCGAGGCGGCGTTCGACGTGAGGAACCCGGTGAAGTCGGGGGCGGCTGCGACGGTGCCGGGGACGCCGACGGGGACGAAGTCGGTTCCGCCATCCATCGTCGGCGCCAACGCGATCCGCGCCCCCACCTCCGGCAGATCGGTCCCGAACCACGGCACCACATACCCGTCCACCGCCGACCCGATCGACACCGTCACCGTCGACGCGTCCGAGTCGACCGCGGTGACGGTGCCGTAGACGAACCGGCGGCGCGGCGGGCGGGACGCCTCGACATCCTTTGCGAGCCGTGAGGTGACGGCCCGGGCGGCGCGCTCGGCGGCGCTGCTCACCCGGTCACCACCCGCCGCCGGCAGCCCACCCGCATCGGCTCCGCCGGATCCGTCGAGAAGTCCAGCTCGTCGATCACGTACTCACCGTCGATCCCGCGGGACGGGTAGCGGACCCGGATCACGTCGCCCACGTCGTGCGCCGGGTTCACCGGAGCGGACATCGTCAGCCGATGCTGCGAGCCGAGCGCCTCGCGGAGCAGGCCCCGGGCGGCGGCCTCGGCTTGCAGGTTCGTCATGACCTTGTCGTCCGACTCGGTCTGAGCGTGGTTCCCGTACGGCCCGTCGCGCCTCGTCGGGGAGGTCGGGTCCTCGTCCCACGCTTGGCCGATCACGTCGGCCGTCAGCCGGCTGTTCGTGCCCTCCACGATGATCCCGTTGGGCACTTGGCGGGGGTCGGCGGCGAGTTCCCGGACCACGTCGAACACGACGTTGTCCACTCCTTCCACGTATTCGAGGATGCGGGTGGCGTCCTCTTGGGTGTCGCGCAACTGGAATTGGCCGGCGGCGTTGACGGCGAGGTCGTGGCCGCCGGATTCGGCGAGGTCGAGGAGGAGCGACCAGTGGTCCTCGCCGTAGGGGAACACCATCGGAGGGACGGTCCACGGGGAGGTGATGGCGACGAGTTCGGCGGCCTCGTAGCGGGCGGTGAGGACGCGTCGTACGGCTTCGTCGATGGTGATGCCGGAGGGGATCACGTAGGGGTAGGGGGCGCCGGGCTGGACGTTGACGGAGCGGTCTTCGCCTTCGGTGGGGATGGAGCCGAGGCCGTCGTCGTCCATGCTGACGAGGCGGTAGATGCCGGCGGGGGCGAGTTCTTCGGTGCCGTCGTCGTAGGCGAAGCCGATGCGGACGCGTATCTCGGTTCCCCATGGGGAGAAGCGGGCGCCCGCGGCGGTGGGCCAGAGGGTGCCGTCGGGGTCGAGGGCGGTGAAGGTGACGGAGCGGCGGGTGGCGTCGCTGAGGCGGACGTTGATCTCTGCGGAGGTGAAGGGGATGGGGTCGCCGACGGTGTTGCCGCCGGTGACCACGTCGACGTAGGCGACCTGCTTGGCGGTGCCGGTCCTCGCCGTGGTGAGGAACAGGTCGGACACGGGCCACATCAGAGGACCGTGTCGTCGTAGGATGGGCGCATGGCTGAGCCGGTTGGTCCGCGTCGCGAGGGTGAGACGGTCGAGGAGTGGCAGCGACGGGTCGGGGAGGCGTGGGGCGACGTGGTCGCCGCCCAGCCGCCTCTACGGGAGCGGCCGTTCTGGCCGGCGGACACGCACGACCACGGACTCGCCGTCGACGTGCTGACCGAGACCGCTGAGGCCAACGCCGCCGACATGCGGGACTTCGTGAAGAGCTGGCAGTTCCCCGGCGTCGAGAGCGCCGAAGAGGCCGGGCGGCGCATCGGTGAACTGATCAGAAGCGGACGCTTCGGCGAGGCGTCCGCCGAGTGAGCGACCTGCACCCCCCGTTCGTTGCCGCCTTCGACCAGTACCAGGCAGCCGTGCGGGACACTGGTGGCCCCACGATCCGCTCGTCGTACCGCACGCAGATGAGCGTCGCCGTGCGCTGGATCGCGCAGTGGCTCTCCCGTGGCGGCTCGCTGAATTAGACCCATCAGGGCCTCGCCACTTCGACGTAGTCGACGGTGTGCTCGTAGAAGTGGCGGGTCGGGAACGGCTCGTCCAGCCGGGGTGCGGCCCGCACCTGCCGGCGTGACCGGTCGAGCGGCACGAAGTAGGTGTTCTCCCCGAGGACGTGCCGGAGGAGGAGCGGGCGGCCGTCGGCGGTCAACGCTCTGAGCGCGTCGTGGGCGGCCTTGTCGAGCGTGCGGAACGGGAACGTGCCGGTCGCCGCCTGGCGGGTGGCGACCCGGACGATCGGGTCGGGGCGGCCGTCGGCGTAGAACACTCCTGCGGGGAGGGCGTCGGCGTCTTCCATGTCGATCGGGGCGACGGGGACCGCTGAGCCGCGGGTGGTGGGGTCGGACAGCCAGGCGTCGGTGACGCCGAGCAGGGTGAACCCCGTGGACGGTCCCCATTCGCTGCTCACGTAGCCGGGGGTTTCCCGCCAGACGCGGAGCCGGTAGAGCCGCTGACGGTTGGCGGGGAGTTCCTCGTCGGTGGCGGCGCCGAACAGGTTCTCGGAGAGGGGGAGGACGGTGGCGTCGCGGACCGGCTGCCAGGTGACGCCGTCGTCGTCGGAGAACTGGATTTCGGCGTAGTGGGGGACTTCGACGGTGAGGTCGGCGGCGGCGAGGGCTTGCACGTCGGTGAGGGACGCGAAGGCGGGGGGGTTGGCGCCGATGGAGAACAGCCACGCCTGCTGCGGCGGGCCGGTCGTCTCGACGTACGGCACCCACGCGTAGCCGCGGGCGGAGGCGAGGGCGATGCCGCCGACGGCGGGTGAGCCGGACGAGGCGAGAGCGCCGACGTTGAGGTCGATGTAGTCGTGGGGGGTGACCGGGGCGACGCGCAGGGAGGCGAGGTCGACGGCGATCTGGTCGCCGTTCGTGGCGCCGCGGAAGCGGACGACGACCTTCGCCTGCGTGGCCGTCGACGGCGACAGGGTGGCGGCGTGGACGCGGTGCGGGTCGACGGTGTCGGCCGGCCGCCACGGTCCCGTTCCGGTGCCAGCCGGGGCTAGCGCGTCGGTGAGGGGGACGACTTCGATCCGCACGTCCCTGGCGACGGTGACCGCAGTGACATCGGCGTAAGCGCCGATCGTGTACCTGCCGGTCCGGAACTCGGCGGGGATCGGCACGACATCCGACTCCCACTCCGCTTCGCTACCGGCCCCGGCTTTCGTGGCGACCAAACGGCCGCCGTTGTCCGTGGAGTGGTCGATGCCGGCGGTGCCATCGGGGGACGACCAGCCGGTCACGTCGACAACGAAGGTGGGGTTGTCGAGCAGTTCCGGTCGGGCGAGAAGCGGCGACTCGGGGGTGTAGACGTTGACGTAGCCGCCGAGCTGGACTTCCCACACCCGGCCGGACGCAGAGTCCACAGCGATGTCGGCGGTGGCGCTGTTCGTCCCTGATCGTGGCGGGAGGGCGAGTGTGTCGGGCGTCGGCTGCACCCCGGCCCGGTTCTCCCATCCTGACGACGCCTCGGCTTCGGTGTACAGCGCGCCGGCGGGGCAGTAGACGTGCGTGTCGCTCGCGAACGTCGGTGTGACACCGGCGGCACCCTTCGAGGTGAGCCACAGGGTTCCGTCCACCCACCAGACGGCGCGGCCGAACTGCCGGTCGAAGTCGGCGTCGTACGTCTCGGCGCCGGTGAGGAAGTCGTTGACCGGAAGGAACGCCGCGGTCAGCGGCTCCACCGTCCCGGCTTCGCGGTCGAAGGTGAACACCTGCGCCATGTTCGGCCAGTCGTCGGCGCCTACCGCCGTGTCGTACACGACCGAGAACCGCTGGCCGTCGTCGGCGTCGATCACCGGGGACGCGGCGACGTGGATCGGCGGCTGCTCCAGCAGGTCGCCGCCGTCGGTCTCCATGTCCGGCAGTTGGTAGTAGGCGACCGCCGTGCCGGGGTCGTCGGCCACGTCGAACACGGCCAGCGCGCCGGACCGGCCGCCCGCCGGGAAGTCCTGCACTGCGACGACGACGTGTCGGCCGTCGGCCAGCAGGGCGCTGTTCACGAACGTTCGTACCGCCCGGTACGTCTCGCCGTGGCTGTTCGTCGCCTCGGGGAACAAGGCGTCGGCGTCGGTGGCGCCCAACGAGACGACCGCCTTGTCGTACAGGTCGGCCGCGGTGAACGTCAGCTTCGGGTCGGCCACCAGCCGGCCGGTCGCCACCTTCTTCCTCAACCCGGCCATCACCGGGAGGTGGCCGTCGGCGGCGACGTTCTGCCCCGAGTACGGCTGCGGGGAGAACGCGACGAGCCGCTGACCGAGCGGGGACCGGATGCGGTGCCACCGGCCGATCGGGGCGCCGCCGTTGCCGGTCGTCCCCGACACGGAGAGGTCGCCGGTCGTCGTCGGGAACTCCACCGTGTAGGGCGTGTCGCTGCTCGGGTCGAACACGGGGGCTGACATCCGCGACGGGGCGCCCGACGTGGCTCGCACGACCTGCCCGTCGGGTGCGACCGTCGGCGGCCCGGCCCCCGCGCTGTCGGGCTGCGCCAACCCTGCGACCGCGTGCGTCTCCCCGATGTGGGCGCGGGGCAGCGGCGACGCCCACGTCCCGAACGACCCGGACGCCCCGTACACGGTTACGTCGACCGGGTCCACTTCCGGCACCGCCGCCATCAACGCCACCCCTGGCGCCGACAACGCCGCGGTTGCCGGGGCGAAGAACGCGAGCAGCACCGCTGCCTGCACCGCTCGCCCCTCGTCCAACAGGTGGCACGAGGTCTCCTGCACCAGCCGGGCCTCCACAAGCGGCATCACCGGCCCCACCAGACACCCCTCGTCGGCGACCAGATGGGCGACGATCCGCTCGGTGATCTGCACCGACTCGTCGTCCACCGAACAGCGGGTGCCCTCCTCGTAGTAGGGCATCGGCGACACGTAGATGGGCACGTCGTACAGGCCCCGCATCGCCGTGACGAGGTCGTCGGCGAACCCGGCCAGCTGCGACTCGGTGTAGAGGAGCACGTCGTCCTGGTGGAGCAGCACCTGGAACCACCACACCACCGGCTCCGGCGTTGTCGCCTCATACGACACGAGCGCCGCCCACCGGTCGGCGAACTCCTCGTGCCAGTTGCCGAGCGTGCCGCCGTCGTACACCGGCACCCCAGCCACGCTGTCCGGGTACCGCAAGTCCCACCCTGAGTCGGGCTGCTCGCGGCCCGCCTCGTTCGCCGCGTGCCGGGTCAACGACCCGCCCATGATCGCCTTCCGGCCCGCGCCCACCCCGACCGGCGTACCGATCGTCAGTCGTGCCGCCGGCCCCGGCACCGACCCGTCCTCCACGACCACCAGCGGCGGCGCCGACGGGTACACGACCGCCTGCTGCCAGTCGATCTCGTACCACTCGGACACGCGCCCGGCGGCGTCCGTCGCCCGCCCGACGATGATGTACCGGCCGTTCGGCAGGTCGACCGTGAGGTCGTAGTACAGGACCGGCCCGAGGACCGTCGCCTCCACGAGCGCCGGAGAGGTGGCAGCGTCCCACCCGGCGATGAGCCGCTGCGCCTTCGTGAAGATGCGGAACTCCCACGACGCCAGCGGGTCGCCCTCCGCGTCCAAGTAACGGGGTATCACACGGGGGCGGGTCGTGTCGGTCACCGTGTGCCGCGGGGCGACGATCTGGAACTCGGGTGGCGACGACGCCACCACCAGATGCGGCACCCCGTACAAGTCCAGCGCCCGGTAGATCAGCGGGTCCGGGTCGGCGGAGCGGACGACGAGGTCGCGGTACTGGCCGGCCTCGTCGTGCAACTGGATCGACGACGGATCCATCCCCCCGAACGGGAACAGCGTCCCGTACCGGTCGAGGAGATAGCCGCGCTGGCCGGCCGGGTCCGACCAGGACGCCGGGTCCACCCACATGCCGACGATCCGGTCCCAGCCCTCGGTGACCTTCGGCAGCGGGCCGGCGGCGATGCGGGAGCCCGCCCGGGCGAACAGCGTCCCGTTCCCCGACGCCACGATGTGCTTCTTCGACGTGTAGTCCATCGCGAAGCAGCGGGCGAAGCCGCCCGGCGTCAGCACGTCCGACTGGCCCGTGATCGCCGGGGCGCCGCCGATGTTCTCAACCTGGCCGAACCAGTTCATCCGGTACCCGGCACCGGTGGCTGCGCCGGACCACGCGAAGTCCCGCCACTGCTGGTCCGCCGTGATCGTCGGGTCAGCCTCTGTCGCCGCGCCGAACGCCCGGGCGTGGCCCCGCGCCGTCCCCACATACCCCGACGTGGTCAACCAGTCGGTCACCTGCAACGACACCGCCCGGTCGTCGTCCGACGGGAACCAGTCGATCGGCTCCGGAGACACCATCCCGCCCCGAGGCCGGACGACCGCGTCGGACCACAGGGTGAGCATCTGCTCGCCGTCGGTCGGGTGAATGTCGAACGCGACGGCTTCGGCCATCAGCGCGGCCTCCTCGTGAACCCGCGGCGCATCCGGTTCACCCCGTCGACCATGACCTCGGACGCCACCACCCGCGACTCGACCCGGACGATATCGGTGATCTCCCGGTCCCCCATGAACACCCGCGCTTCGACGTTCACGTTGACGTTCGGCATCCCGACCGGCTCCGGCGCGCCCGTCCCGTTGTACGCCAACGACAGGCCCTGAGGGAGCCAGCCGCCCTGGTCGTAGGAGAACGGGGTGAACGATCGCGGCATCCCGACGACCTCCATGTGCCACGGCTCCCGCGGCACCGGCCAGTGAACACCGAGCGCGTAGCCGACCGGCCGGTCATAGGCCGTCGAATCGGGGGCGTGGTCGATCGCGAGACCCAGCTGGTGGTTCGACGACCCCGGCGGGGCGACCAACGTCAGCGACGGGTCGCCGGCCAGGTACCTCGCGTACAGGGCGGCCTGCTCGGCGTACGACCGGTAGCCGGACACGATGTAGTGCCCGCCGCCGGTCAGCGCGTTCCACAGGTTGAACTTGCCGAGCAGGATCGGGTTGAGTCCACCGGCGTCACCGGCGAACGACGTGGCCGCCAACGTCCGGTCGATCCACGCCCCCACCTCGCCGCGCATGTACTCCCAGCCGGCCTTGTAGCCGGTCTCCAACGGGAACGCGAGCGGGTCGAACTCGGGGGTCGGCGGCAGGTCGGCGGACGACATGAACATGTTCGCGAAGTCGCCGGTCAGCACCCCACCCGTCGCGAACCGGCGCACCCGGAACTCGTCGGGCACCCGGTCCTTCGGGAGGACCGCCATGTCGTACCAGTCGGCCGCCACGTTGAGGATGGCTCGGCCACGGGACCGGTCGCCGAACTTGGGAAGGTACGCCTCCCCACCGGTCTCGGGCTCGTTCCACAGCCGGACCACCCGGCCGTCGCCGATCTGCGGCGAATGATCTTCGAACACCGCCCCCCGAGCGTTGGCGTACACCGTCACCCGTGATGCCCCGACCGCACCCAAGAGAGGGTTGATCCCTTCTTGGAGTTCAAGGCCCGCCGCACGCGTCACGTCGCGGACGATCCCAGGGGTCACACCGAGCCGGGTAGCGATCGCCCACACCGTCGCCGCGGCGCCGAGGTCGGCTGCGGCAGTCATGATCCGCATGCCGGTCGTCTGCTCGGCCCCGGCGTTCGCCATGATCGTACGAACCTCGGCCGGCGTCAGACCCAGTTCGTCGGCGACCGACCGGTAGGTGGCGTGTGCCCCTTGACGGGCGATCTCGTTCATCACCCCCATCTGCAACCCGAGCAAGCCGTTCGCCTCCGAGATGATCCGCTGCACCTCCTGCGGCGTGACCCCGGTCTCCTCAGAAATCGCTTCGGCAGTGGCTCGACCGCCCTGTCGGCCATAGGCAGCCATCACCTGCATCTCCGTGTCCACGGCTCCGGCTGCGTTCGCCATCTGCGGCTTGACCACGTCGTTGACGAACGCCTGCAATTCGGCGTCGGACGCCTTCGCCATTTCAGCGATCAGACCGGCCGCTTCCGGACCCCACCCGGCCATCTCGGACGCGACATCCTCGCCGGCCCGCATGGCGATGATCCCGAGGTTCGTGCGCCACTCGGTCTGCGCCTGCACCTGCTCGCGCAGCTTGTCCATGTACTCGTCGATCGCGGGCACCGCCCGGTCGCGGAAGTCCTCCCACGACGTGGCCGCCTTGTCAGCACCGTCGTGGGTGGCGTTCCACCACGAGATCACCTCGTTGGCGTTGTCCGACAACTCCTGAGCGTTGTCCTGCAACAGGTCGTTCCACGTGCCGACCGGGTCGAGGAACGAGTCGTTGATCCCCTCCAACGACTCCAGCCACTTCTCATGCGCGTCCCGGGCCGCCTTCGCCGCCTCCGTCTCGCCGCCCAACTGCTCCTCAAGGTCGCCCACGTCCTCGCCGAGATCGCCGGTAGCGTCGCTCAGATGGCCGGTCGTCTCCACGCTGGCCTGCTGCTCCGCCTTCACGGCCTGCAACGCGGGGAGCAGGTCCCGGTAGGCGCCCGACAGGTCGATGTCGTACCGGTCGGCGAGTTCGCGTACCGCCTCCTCGGACAGGCCGAGAGCGGCGGTGAGGCCGGGCATCGACTCCTTCCAGCCGGTCAGGTTCCTCTGGACGACTTCGGCTTCGGCGCCGGCCATCCGCATGCGGAACACAAGCCGGTCGAGGGCTTCGCCCATCTCGTTGGCTTCGCGCTGCGACTCGGAGGTCTCCCACCACGGCTGGATGTTCCAGAAGCCGGGGTCGGCGGCCTGCTGCGCTTCCCGCACCTGCTCGCTGAGACGCTCGACGGCGGTGCCGAGGTCTTCCATGTTCGTGAGGTCGAGGTCGGCGGTCGCTGACGCGACGACTTCGGCGACTTCGGCGTCGATCCGACCGAGTTCGGCGGCGACGACGCCGAGTCCCACTGCGGCAATCGCCGCGGCCGGCCCGACCTTGCCGAGAACGGTGTTCGCCGTGGCGCCAGCGGTGCCCATCGCGGCAAGCGCCTCTCGGGCGGCGTCGACCTTCGGCTTCAAGTAGGCGATGCCGCCGCCGAGGAACAGGAGGCCGCCGCCGAGGCCGGACACCGCGGTGGCGGTCGTCTGGATGGGGGCGGGGAGGCCGCCGAGGCCGTTGACGAGGTCGGTGGCCGTCTGAACCATCGTCCGCATCACGCCGTTCGCCTGCGAACCGGCGCCGATCAGGGTCGTCTCCAGCGACCCGCGCAGCGACTCCAGGTCGCCGGCCAGGTTGTCGAGCTTCTCGGCGGCGAGGTCCGCCGCGTACCCCTGGTCGGTGACGTTCTCGGTCCACCGGCCGACCGCCTCGGCGCCGCCCTCCATGAGGATCGTCGCGCCACGGACCGCGTCGGCGCCGAACAGGGTGGAGAGGGCGGTAGCGCGCTGCTCGTCGGACAGGCTCCCGAGCCGGTCCTGGAGCTGCTCGGCGACGCTCGCGATCCCGGTGAAAGCGCCCTCCGAGTCGAAGAACTGGAGGTTCAGTTCGTGCATCATCGACGCCGCCTCGACCGACTGCGGCACGAGGCGTTGCAGCATCGTCTTGAACGACGTGCCGGCGTCGGACCCGTTGAGGCCCGCCTGGGAGAACATGGCGAGGATGCCGCTCGTCTCCTCGATGGTCAGCCCGAACTGGTCGGCGACAAGGCCCGACTGCTGGAGGGCCATGCCGATGTCCTCCACGTCGGCGGCGCTCTTGTTCGCCGCGGCGGCGAGGGTGTCGGCGATGCGGGGCACATCGGAACCGGCGAGGCCGAACGTGTTCATCCCCGCCGCGGCGATCTCGGCGGCCCTGGCGAGGCTCAGGTTCCCGGCGGCGGCGAGGTTCAGCGCGCCGGTCAGGCCGCCGCCGAGGATGTCCGCGGTGGACACGCCGGCCTTCGCCAGTTCGGTGGCGCCCTGAGCGGCCTCACCGGCGGAGAACACGGTCGCCGCGCCGGCCTCCAGCACCGCGGCCCGCAGCCGGCCCATTTCCGACGACGACGCCCCCGATACGGCGCCCAGCTCGGAAAGCTGCCGCTCGAACTGGGCGGACGCGTTCACCGCCAACCCGAACCCGGCGACCATCGCCCCGCCGACGACCATCGCCCCCTGGCCGAGTTGTTGCATGTTGGCGCGGGACTTGGTGACCGCCTGCTCCTGCTCGGTGCGGAACCGTCGGGTCGTGTCCGACGACCGCTTCATCCCCTGCTCGTAGTTGGAGGTGTCGGCCCGCAACGCGATGTCGATGTTTCTCCATGCCATTTCGGGTGATCACCTCCTTCGCGTATCTGCGAGGGTGCTGCGAGCCTCTTACGATGCGTGTCCGTGTCGAACCGTCGAGCGCCGTCCACCAACCCGTGGCTGGTGGTGATCGTCTGCCTGGCCGTGGTGATCGCCGCCGCGATGTGGCAGCGGGCGCAGACCGACGCACGGGTTCACGACGAGGTGTGCGAGATCACCTCCGACTGCTGAACGGCTACTCGTCGTCCTCCGGGCGGCGGCGTCTCAGGAACACCTTCGGCGGCACCCTTCGCTCCTCGTCCCGCAGTTCCTCGGCGAGCGCGTAACGGAGGCGGCACCCCTCGCATTCGACGGCGTCGGCGACGAACGGGGGGTCCGGCAGAGGCCGCCCGGTGACCGGGTCGCGGAGCATGTCGTCGTGCGCGCTACACGACGGGCAGCGGGTCCGCTTGTCGATCAGCCAGGCGAGCGACTTCGCCCGCTCAAGCTCCGGCCAGTCAAGCCACTCCCGATGCTGGATGCGCAGTTCGCCGAAACAGAGGTCGAGTTCGAGGCGAAAGTCGTCGTCCTCCCTCAGTCTTTTCCCAGGTCACCGACACTGGTGTTGACCTTGGACAGCGCCTCGGCGTTCTGGAACAGCAGGTCGAGGTCACCTTCCGGCCACGCCCGAGACGCCCACATCTGCTCCGCCTCAGCCGGATGAAGCGAGTCGGCAACCTCGCCGTCGCCGAACTCGATACGCGCCACAGCGGCCGCCACAAGGGCGGCCGGGAACGTGTCCGTGTTGTATCGCAGCGGAGCCGGGACCGCCTTGCCGTTCCCGACGGCGGCGAGAGCCTCGGCCATCGCCCGCTTGTACTCGGCCTTCTGCTGGTCAGTCGGCGGGTGCTCCGCCTCCAACGCGTCCCAGACCTTCGGGTCGACCGGCTCGAGAGTAAACCGGATCAGCCGGCCCTTCAACATCGCCTGGAAGGCCGCCAACTCGGCTTCGGCGTCGGCGACCTCAACCGGGTTGACCGGAACCCCTCGCGGCGGGTTCTGCGCCCGCAGGACCCGTCCCTGAAGGACGCGCAGACGGTCAGCGTCCGCCGGGTTCTCGGCGAACGCGACGATCTCCTGGCGGACCGGCCGGTTGAGGAGGCGGGCGACGACCTCGTCGCGCCCGCTCACGCTGCGACGGTGCCGTCGAGGGTCGGGACCTGCGGCGCGAAGTTCACCCGGAACTGCGCCGGCCCGTTCAGCGCTCGCAGCTTCGTCCGCGTCGAGATGCGCGCCGGCCAGGTGTCGATGTCGTTGCCGGCGGCGATCGCTGCGGACGGCGACGCGGCCTCCACGAACGACACCCACACCGACAGGCCCGGGTCCGACGCGTCGTAGATCACCGTGCTCGCCGTGCCCCGCCAGAACTCCAGCGACGACTCGGCGTAGGTCTCCTCACCGGGGATCGTCCCTGTGCGGTAGGAGAGCGCGTCGGGGGTCGGGTCGTTGGCGACGTTGACCTCCCAGCCGTTGATCCCGTCGGCGGCGAGCGCCTCGTCGTTCTCGACGCCGCGGAGGTCGACACCGGCGGCCAACTCGGCGATGGTCGGGGCTTCCAGGTCGGCGGGGGCGACGGTCATCATGATCACCCGGAGGCGGCCGTCGCGGAGCGAGTAGCGGGACATGGGTCAGCCCTCCTTGGGGCGATCGTCGGGCAGGGACGGCATCGGCGGGGGGTAGTCGACGGCTTCGACGAGAGCCTCGGCGACGGCCGCCTTGGTGGAGCCGCGGGTCCGGGTCACCCCGGCGGCTGCGGCTGCCACTTCCAGCTGGTCGCGCTTGAGGTCGCCGACTTCGACGAAGCCTCGGGACTGGTACTTGGTGGTGAACGAGGATCGGAGCGTCCGGAAGGTGCGCTCCGGGTTGTCGGGGTGGGCTATGACGACGGTGTCGGCCATCAGGAGTCCTCGGCGATGCGCTCAGCATCGAGTTCGTCAGCGCACGCCTGGGCGTGCTTGGCGATGATGCGCAGCGTCCGAACGAGGCGCGTCGTGTCGCTCCCCACTCGGATCGACACATCGGTGTTGGTGTAGGACACGACGGGCCTCCTCATGGACGGTCAGACGTGGGACAATGGAGGACGTGTGGGACGACGAGACGCCCCGGTGGGAGTTGGAGGCACGACTGGTGACGGCGCTCAGCCTCCACGCACGGGTGTCATGGGACAACGAGCCGACGTACTGCTGGGAGTGCATGCAGGCTTGGCCGTGCGACACGGTCCGCGCCCTGAACGGCGTTCCGTTGTCCGAGCCGCGCCTAGCGGTTAGGCCGGGGTCGTGCGCAGCACGTAGCGGTCGCCGATGGAGACCAGCGCCCCCTCACGGATCGGAGCGCCCTGCGCGTACTCGTCCCGCTCGAACACCACCACCCCATCGACGGTGATCGGGTTCACGTAGGCGCCGTTCCCGTTCCGGCCGAGGATCGCGGCGCGGACCTTGTCGGCCATCCACTCCGCCTGCCACCGGTCCTTCCCGACCGACGACACCTGGTAGACGCGGTCCACGTCGGCATGCGGCCACTGCGCCGGCCCGTCCGACGAACCCCCTGGGATCGGGTACACCACGGCGAACGGTTCCACGCCGGCCGGGGGGCGGTCGAGGTCGCCGACGGGGCGGGTGGTGGCAGCGGCGAGCATGTCGATCAGCGCCTGCGTCACCTTCCGCCGGTCGTTCACGGCAGCCCCAGCTCGCCGACGGCTTCGGCGAAGTCGTCCCACACGGCATCGGCAGCAGGCCCCCAATGCGGACGGGGAGGCTGGTCGATCTTCGCTCCCCGCTTGTCGGTCCCGTGGAACCCCTGCTCCGACCGGAACCCGCCCGGATGGTGCGTCCCCACCGTCGCCCCCACGAACTTCGCCCGGATCGGCTGGATGCCCATCGAACCGTGGTAGTCCGGCATCCCCGGGTCCGAGCCGAGCGCCTGCCGGGCGTTCCCCTCCACCTCGCCGAGCAGGCGCTGCGCGTACGCCCCGACCAGGCCGACGGCGCCGCTCTTCGCCTTGGAAGCCAGCCCGGCGATGTCCCGGGCGACCTCGTCGGCCGACGCCATCAGGCCCCCGGGATGCGGATCACCGCAACCGTCAGCGACGTGACCCCCGAGTAGGACACGTCGGCGAGACCGCCGGCACCGGCGAACCGGCCCGGGTCGAACGGGCCGATCATCCGTTCCTGCCCCGCCGGCACCGCCACGGCGATGTTCACGTCCGTCCCGTAGTCCGACGGCCGCTTCGAGTCCACCGTCACCGTGATCGACCCTCCGGAGCCGTTCACCACGTGGAGGAACGTGTCGGGCCGCGGCCGGAACTTGTCGCCACCACCCGCCGCCGTCGTGTAGGCGGGGCTCAGGCCGGTGAGGGAGACGTTCTGGGTTGCGAGGGTCGCCATCGGAGGCTCCTTGTCAGACTCGGGGGCCGCGCTCGGCCTCGTACAGCGACAGACGCCGGGCGACGGTCTTCGACACACGCTCGACGCCGACAACGACCAACGGCCGGTCGATCAGCGACTCGTCTCCATCCGGCCCCACCGCTGTCACGGTCACCACGTCGCCACGCTCGACCACCGGTGCCGAGAGGGGGATGCGGCAGTCGTACTCCACCGGGTACACCGCGGCACCGCCCTGCTCCTCGTCGCGGCTCTGACGCGTCCGGGACGCCGCCACGAACAGGCACGGCCCCGTGTATACAGTCGTCGTGTCCGGGGCTGGCGGTTCGAGGGCGCCGGTCTCCTCGTTGCGTACGTCGTCGCCGACGCCTTCGCGGTCGCGGGTGATCGTGCAGGCGTCGAGCATCTCGGCTTCGACGAGAGCGCGGAGGTCGGCGAGGTCGGTCACGGCGCCACCGGCAGCATGAACCGGGCGAGCAGCTCGGCCTCGTCGAACCGCAGCCCGTCGGTGGCGGTGGTGTCGTAGGTGACGGAGTAGTCGGCGACCGACTTCGCCTTCACCGCTCCGGACGGTGCCGGGTCGCCGGAGCGGAGCATCCGGTAGGCGATGCGGCACACGACGCCGACCAACTCGGCAGGCACATCTTCGTAGCCGTGCGAGTAGGTGACGGTCACGATCCGGCCGCCGGTCGGCCACCTTCCCGGCCGCCACAGCCCTCCGGCCGTGTCCCACGTGTACTCGCCGGCCAGCAAGGACCGCCCGTCGACCGCGACGGCGGTCACGTCGACCACGGGAAGCTGCGGGAGTTGCAGCCTGCGGCGGCCGTAGGAGTCGAGGGTGGCCGTGTCGCCCTCGACAAGCTCGATGGTCTGACCGGTGACGGCCTTGACGATGGCGTCGGCTTCGGCCAGGTACACCTCGGCCCGGTCGGTGTCGGTGATCGTGAACCGGGCTTGGAGGTCGGCGAGGGAGGCGAGCATGTCAGTCGTCCCCCTCGAAGGTCATGGAGCACTGACAGTTGGCGTTGTTGTCGGCGCCGCCGATCGGGTCGCCCGGGTAGTCCATCCCGTTGCCGAACCGGGAGCCGAGCGGGACGGCGGAGCCGTTCATCGCCGCGTGCTTCGCCCGGGGGTTCCCGGAGTTCACCACCCAACGCTTCACACCGCGGCCCGCCTGGCGGGCGCCGATGAGCGACCCGAAGTTCGACGTGGTCGTCACCGACGACGACGCCACCTGATCCAGCCGGACGCCGAGCAGCACGCCGAGCACTCGGGCCAGTTCGGCGTCCGGCTCGTCGGCTGTCAGCGCCTCGTCGAGCGCCGCCTCGGTGGTGCCGTTGATGTTCTCGGCCGACAGGCCAGCGGACGAGATGAGGAACCCGTCGAGGTCGCCGGGGTTCAGCCGGTCGCCTGCTTCGTCGGCGGCGAAGTCGACGGCGGTGAGCTTGTTACGGAGCAGCAGCCGGTCCCGCAGGACCCCATCCCAGCGGGACCGGTCGAACACGCTGCCCACCGTCGTCGCGCCGGTCGCCTCGTGGAGCGACGTGACGGTGACGGCGATGTCCTCGAACACCTCCCCCAAGTCGGCGCGGTGGGCGGCGACGTAGGGGGCGCGGCGTTCGAGGTAGCCCATCTACTTCTTGTCGGGGGCCTTGCCGGCCTTGGCGACGCCGTCCTTCACGACGGCCGCGGGGGCGTCGGGGTCGGACAGCGAGTTCGCCTCCGCCATCGCCGGGTCGTTCCGCTCGCCGGTGAACTCGCCGGAGTTGGCCTTCTCGCGCTCCTCGACCACGTCGCGGCCGAGGTTGCCGGCCTCAGCGGCCTTCGGGCCGCCGGCCAGGTTCTGGCCCTTCTCGTCGGCGTCGTCGGCGACGACACCGGCGGCGGGCTGGAGCGGGGCGAACGGCGACGCGGGGGACCGCTCGTCCTCGGGGGGGTACATGTGGGGCATCGGGCTTCTCCTTGGGAGGTTCGACGACGACAGCGCCATCAGGCGGCCGGGTCGGGAGGCAGGGGGATGTTGCGGCGCTCGCCCGGCCCGCTGGTCGCCTGCTCCATCACCTCGTCCACCGGCTGCAACAGGTGGGCGTGGGTGGCGACGAGCGGGTCGTCCGCCGAGATGAGCCGCCCCGCCGGGTACACCCGCGGGAAGCCCTCGTGTGGGACGGCGAACGACTCGCGGACGCGGTAGGCGGCGGGCTTGAAAGCGGACCGGGCCATGAGCACCCTCCAGGGTCAGGTGACGTTGAGGAGCCGGAACGCCGCGGTGTTCACCACGTCGGCGCCGTTCCGGTAGTAGGCGAACCAGCCGCGCTGGCCGGTCGGCCGGCGGTTGGCGCCCATCAGGTGGGGGATGAACTCGACGGTCATGCCGACCCGGTCGGCGATCACGTAGTTCGAGAAGTCCCCGAACAGCAGCACGTAGTTGTCGCTGGCGGCGGTGATCGTGCCGTCCATCGCCTCCGCCTCGTACACCGGCTTGCCGATCAGCCCGTCGGGCCGGTCCTGGCCGAGGGTGGCCCACAGGCCGGCGCCGCCCTGGGTGTCGAACTGGCGGGCGAGGGAGTAGATGCTGTTGTTCGACAGCCACGACGCCCTCGCCCGGTACCGGGCGGGGAGGGCGTTGTACAGCCGGTACAGGTCGCCGATGGCGAAGGTGTCGGTCGTGGTCGAGTCGACGGTGCGGTCCGGGGAGCCGCCGTCGGTCGCCGAGATCGCCGACAGCACCCCCACCGGCTGGTTGGACGCGGCGACGCCGGTGACGAACACCTGCGACTCCAGGTCCTCTCGGCCCTGCGCGAGGAGCCGGCCGACCTCGTCCGCGACGTTCGCGGCGTCCATGTACGCCTCAAGCGAGATCGGGACGAAGCCGCGGGCGGTGCGGATCGTGATCGACGGCTGAGCGAAGGTCGGGGTGTCGTCCGACACCTCCGCCGCCTCCGCGTCGTACGACCACGACACGGCGCCGGCCGACACGCCGTTCCACACGTCGCCGGTGGCGACGACGGTCCGGGCGATCTGCCGGACCTGGTTGAACGACCCGTCGGAGGTGATGATCACCGTCGGGTCGAGCTGGAACGGGACGAGGAACCCGCCGGCCGCGTCGGTGAGCGACATGGCCCGGTCGACGGCGGCCCGCTCCTCCTCGTTGAGCACCTCGGAGCGGCCCTGGGAGCGGGCGAGCTTCGTGAACGCCCGCAGGTACGCCGGGGACGACGTGGCGAGCACCAGCTCGGACAGCTCGCCCTTCTCGTTGTCCCACCGCTCGATGATCTGCGTCGCGCCCTCGCGACGCCGATCGGTGGTGCCCTGCATCTTCTCGATGGCGGACTTGGCGCGGGCGCGCAGCTCGGCGCCCCGGGCGGTCGGGGTGAGACCCATGCGCATCTCGGAGATGTCCCACGGGTTGTTGAACCGGCCCTCCTCGATGGAGTCCGGCTCGCCGAGAGGGTCGGCGTCGAAGTCGTCGGAGCCGCGCTCGGTGCGGCCCCCGCGGGCGGCGGTCGCCGACACCCGCTCCCGCTTGACGCGGAGGAGGTCGGCCTGCCGCTCCAGGCGGCGCTTCTCGGCGGTCAGCTCGTCGAACTCGGCGGTCAGCTCGCCCCAGCGCTTCTCGTCCTCGTCGAGCAGCGACCCCTCCTTCTCGGCGCGGACGTTGAGCCGCTCCAGGTGGTCGCCGATGTCGTCGAGTCGGCCGCAGATCTGCTTGTAGGTCAACGTGGGCCTGGTGTCCGTTTCGGACATGTCACACCTCTCCGTGTGCGGTCGCCTCGTACTCTTCG
>DASWMK010000007.1 GCA_036399815.1 Acidimicrobiales bacterium | reverse complement strand
CACCGACCCCGCCCGGCTGGCCGAGCGCCTCGCCGCCGAGCGGGTGCACGTGAGCGTGCGGGGCGACGCCGTGCGGGTGGCGCCGCACGTCTACAACACCGTCGAGGACGTCGACCGCCTGCTGGCCGTGCTCGCCGCCTCGCTCGGATGACGGCCGGCTGCACGTTCTGCGCCATCCTCGCCGGGACGGAGCCGGCGACGGTCGTGCTCGACGACGACGTCGCCCTCGCCTTCCTCGACCGGCGGCCGGTGTTCAAGGGCCACACGCTGGTCGTGCCCCGCGACCACCACGAGACGATGGCCGACCTGCCCGAGCCGCTGGTCGGCCCGCTGTTCGAGCGGGCCAGGCGGCTGTCGGTGGCGATGGAGCGGGGCCTCGACGCCGCCGGGTCGTTCGTGGCCGTGAACAACCGGGTGAGCCAGAGCGTGCCCCACCTCCACGTGCACGTCGTGCCCCGGCGCTTCAAGGACGGGCTGCGGGGCTTCTTCTGGCCGAGGACGCGCTACGAGGACGACGCCGAGCGCGAGGACTACGGGGCGAGGATCAGGGGCGGGCTCGGCGACGGGGCCGCCCCCGCCTGACCGGGGGGCGCCGACGGCGGCGCGCACGCGGCCGTCACGCCGCCGCGACGCCGCCCGCCGACGATGCAGCGGATGGCCGACGCCGGCGCCCTGGTGGGATGCCTCCGCAGCGTGCAACGCCTGCTCGACCTGGGCTTCGACGGGTTCGGCCACGACGGGTTCGCCCGGCCGGTCAGGGCCTTCGTCGTGCGCACCGAGGACGTCAAGAACCCGGCGGGCAACCAGGACGGCCTCCGCCCGCCCGGCGTGTCGCTCTGGCCGTACCGCGTCGGGCTCAACCGGGCGGTCCGGTCGGCGTGGTCGGCCGTCGGCCACGTGGACGGCCGCGTCCACCTCCCCGTCGACCTGCACTTCCTGCTCACGCCGTGGGGCGACAACGGCGACGACGAGCTGCTCGTCCTCGGGCGGGCGATGCTGACCCTCGAGGCCAACCCGATCCTGCTCGGCCCCCGCCTCGACCCGTCGGCGGCCTGGGCGGCGGCCGAGGCGCTCCAGATCGTGTGCGCCGACGCCGAGTCCGACGGGGTCGCCACCCTGTTCGACGCCACCGACGCGCCGTTCAAGGTGTCCGTCCCCTACATCGCCCGGGTCGTCCGCCTGGAGACGGCGGCCGCGCAGGGCGGGGACGACGTCGGGACCGTGCTCACCGGGGTGACGGCGACGGCGAGGGGGGCGCCGTGAACCTCGTCCTCGACACCCGGTACGACGAGGGGTTCCACCGCCTCGCCGCCGGCATCCAACCGGTCGACGCCCACACCGGGGCCACGGCGCCGGCCGGCGTCGCCGTGCTCCTCGAGGCCGTCCCCCGGCCCCTCGGCACGTGGCGCCGCTTCCCGCCCCTCACCGACCTCCACCGGCTGCTCCCGCGGGCCGAGCGCCACGCCTCCGGCCGGTTCGCCGTCCGCCACGGGCGGGGGGTGACGACCCCGCTCGACGTGCGCGTCGTCGACCTCACCGGTCGCCGCCGCCACGTGCCCCGCCGCCTGCGCCTGCCGGTGCCGACCGAGGCCGCGCTCGTCGCCGCCGAGGCCGACCCGGCGGTGCCCGACGTGCCCGCCGCGCGGCGGGCGTTCACCGTCGCCCTGTGGCCAGGGGCCGGTGCCGACCTCCCCGGCGGCGCCACCGGCCTCCGCGGCAGCGTCGTGGACGCCGCCGGCCAGCCCGTCAGGTGGGCCCGGGTCGAGGCCAGGGTCGTGACCGCGGCCGGGCCCGGCGCCGTCGTCGGGCG
>DASWMK010000006.1 GCA_036399815.1 Acidimicrobiales bacterium | reverse complement strand
TCGTTGACGCCGGCGAGCTCGAAGAGCACCCGGCCGGGCTTGACCACTGCGACCCACCGCTCCGGGTTGCCCTTGCCGGAGCCCATGCGGGTCTCGGCCGGCTTCTCGGTGACGGGCTTGTCCGGGACGACGTTGATCCACACCTTGCCGCCGCGGCGGACGTGGCGGGTCATGGCGATGCGAGCGGCCTCGATCTGGCGGGCGGTGATCCAGCCCGGCTCGAGGGCCTGGATGCCGTACTCGCCGAAGGTCACCCGCGTGCCACCGGTGGCGTTGCCCGTCATCCGGCCGCGGTGCTGCTTGCGGTGCTTGACCTTCTTCGGCATCAACATGGGTTGCTCCTACTCCGCGTCGCCGCGGAAGTGGGGGGCCTCGTGGTGCTCGGACGCCCGGGTGAGGCGCTCGATCTCCTCCTCCTCGGCGAGGAGGCGCTCGAGCTCGGGGTCGGCCTCCTTCAGGAGGGGCTGGGCCTCGGGCTGGGCGCCTTCCTCGGCGGGGGCGGCGGCGTCGGGCGCGGCCCGCCGGCGGGCGGCGGAGGCGGACACGACCCGGCCGGGCCGGCCCTGGCCGGACGTCTCGCCCACGGCCATGGCCGCCTCGCGGTTGATCTTGTCCTCCATCGCCGCCTTGTACGGGAGGATGTCGCCCTTGTAGATCCAGACCTTCACGCCGATGCGGCCGTAGGTCGTCTTCGCCTCGCGGAAGCCGTAGTCGACGTCGGCCCGGAGGGTGTGCAGCGGCACCCGGCCCTCGCGGTACCACTCGGTGCGGGCCATCTCCGAGCCGCCGAGGCGGCCCGAGCACTGGACCCTGATGCCCTGCACGCCGGCCTTCTGGGCGTTCTGGACGGCCCGCTTCATGGCCCGGCGGAAGGCGACGCGGCCGGCGAGCTGGTCGGCCACGCCCTGGGCGATCAGGGCGGCGTCGAGCTCGGGCTGCTTGATCTCCTGGATGTTCAGCTGGACCTTCGGGTTGCCGGTGATCTTCGTCAGGCCGGCCCGCAGGCGGTCGGCCTCGCTGCCCCGCCGGCCGATGACGATGCCGGGGCGGGCGGTGTGGACGTCGACCCGGAGGCGGTCCCGCGTGCGCTCGACCTCCACCCGGCTGATCGCCGCGTGGGGGAGCTGCTTCATCAGGTAGTCCCGGATCTTCCAGTCCTCGATGACGAAGTCGCCGTACTCGTTGCGGTCGGCGAACCAGCGGGACTTCCAGTCCGTGGTCACGCCGAGCCGGAACCCGTACGGGTTGACCTTCTGGCCCATCAGCTCTGCTCCTCGTCCCCGGCCGCTCCGGCCGCGGTGTCCTCGGTGGTGGCCTCCGGCGCGGTGTCGACGGCCTCGGGCGCGGTGTCCTCGGCGGGCGCGGTGTCGACGGCCTCGGGCGCGGTGGCCTCGGCGGGCGCGGCCTCGACGGTCGCGGCCTCCTCGGTGTCGTCGGGCGGGGTGGCGCCCGCCTGGCCGGCGGCCCGCTCCTGCTGCTGCGACGCCCGGCGGCGGCTGCCCTCGACCCGGCGGCGCCGGCGCTCGGCGGCGTCGTCGGTGGCGGTGGTGGCCGCCTCCTCGGCGGGCGCCTGCTCGCCCCGGCTCCTCGCCACCCGGCGGCGGCGCTCCTCGAGCCCGCCCCGGCGGCCCCGGCCCCGGCCGGTGTCGGCGGCCCGGCGGCGGGCCAGCTCCTCGTCGGGCAGGCGGCTGACGATGACGGTGATGTGGCAGGTGCGCTTGCGGATCCTGGTGGCCCGGCCCCTGGCCCGGGGCCGCCACCGCTTCAGGGTGGGGCCCTCGTCGGCGAAGCAGGCCGACACGTACAGGTCGTCGGCCGCCTGCTGGTCGTTGTGCTCGGCGTTGGCCACCGCGGACGCGAGGCACTTGCGGATGACGAGCGCCGCGTCGCGCTCGGTGAACTGGAGGATCTCGTCGGCCCTGCGCACGTCCTTGCCCCGGATGAGGTCGAGGACCTCGCGGGCCTTGTACGCGGACATGCGGGCGTAGCGCACCTCGGCGCGGGTGCCCGGCCGCTCGTTGGTCTTGACGCCGAAGGCCATGCTCAGCGCCTCCCCGACCGTTCCTGGCCGGCGTGGTAGCGGAACGTCCTCGTCGGGGCGAACTCGCCGAGCTTGTGGCCGACCATGGACTCGGTGATGTAGACGGGCACGTGCTTGCGCCCGTCGTGGACGGCCACGGTGTGGCCGACCATCTCGGGGATGATCGTGGAGCGGCGGGACCAGGTCTTGATGACCCGCTTCTCGCCCTTCGCGTTGAGGTTGTCCACCTTCTTCAGGAGGTGGTCGTCGACGAAGGGGCCCTTCTTCAGGCTGCGCGGCATGCGATCTACCTCCGCGAGCCGCGCGTGCGGCGGCGCCGGACGATGAGCTTCTGGGATTCCTTGGTCTTGTCCCTGGTGCGGCCCTCGGGCTTGCCCCAGGGCGACACCGGGTGGCGGCCGCCGGAGGACTTGCCCTCGCCGCCGCCGAGCGGGTGGTCGACCGGGTTCATGGCGACGCCGCGGGTCTGCGGGCGCACGCCCTTCCACCGGTTGCGGCCGGCCTTGCCCACCTTGACCAGCTCGGCCTCGGCGTTGCCGACCTCGCCGACGGTGGCCCGGCAGTCGATGGGGACGCGGCGCATCTCGGTGCTCGGCAGCCGGAGGGTGGCGAACGCGCCCTCCTTGGCCACGAGCTGGACGCTGGAGCCGGCGCTGCGGGCCATCTTGCCGCCCGCCCCCGGCTTCAGCTCCACGTTGTGCACGGTGGTGCCGACGGGGATGTAGCGCAGCGGCAGCGCGTTGCCCGGGCGGATCTCGGAGCCCTGGCCGCTCTGGAGCACGTCGCCCACCCGCACCTGGGCGGGGGCGAGGATGTAGCGCTTCTCGCCGTCGTAGTAGTGGAGCAGCAGGATGCGGCAGTTGCGGTTGGGGTCGTACTCGACCGCCGCCACCTTGGCCGGCACGCCGTCCTTGGTGCGGTGGAAGTCGACCAGGCGGTAGCGCTGCTTGTGGCCGCCGCCGCGGTGGCGCGCCGTCTTGCGCCCGTAGGAGTTCCGGCCGCCCGTGCCGGACTTCGGCGCCAGCAGCGACTTCTCGGGCTTGTCCTTGGTGATCTCGTTGAAGTCGGCGACCGTCTGGAACCGGCGGCCGGGGCTCGTGGGGTTGCGCTTGCGGAGGGGCACGGCAGTCCTCAGCTCTGGAACAGGTCGATGCGGTCGCCGGCGTGGACGGTGACGATCGCCCGCTTGGTGTCGGGCCGCTTGCCGGAGGTGAACGAGCGCCGGTTGCGCTTGCGCTTGCCCCGGCGGTTGAGCGTGTTCACCTTCAGGACGCGCACCCCGAAGATGGCTTCGACGGCGTCGGAGATCTCCGGCTTCGAGGCGTCGGGGTGGACCTTGAACGTGTAGACGTTGGTCTCGAGGAGCCCGTAGGACTTCTCGCTGACGATGGGCTCGAGGATCACGTCGCGGGGGTTCTTCACGCCTCGACCTCCTCGGCGGCCTCGGTGGCGGTGCCCTCGGGCGGGGCCACGGCGACCACGCTCTCGGCCGGCTCGGCCGCGGCGGTGGCGTCGGCCGCCTCGGCGGCGGGCACGGTCGAGCGGGTGAACACGACCCAGTCGCTGCACAGCACGTCGTAGGCGTTCAGCTCGCCCGGCGACACGACGTGGACCTCGCCGAGATTGCGGAAGCTCTTCCAGACGGCCTCGGCGTCGCGGGGGGCGACGACCAGCACCCGGCCGGTGAGGCCGAGGGCGGCGAGGGCGGCGACGGCGTCCTTGGTCCGCGGCGCCGACCAGCCCCAGTCGTCGACGACGACGACCTTGCCGTCGGCGGCCCGGTCGGACAGGGCCGAGCGGAGGGCGAGGCGCACCATCTTCTTCGGGGTGCGCTGCTTGTAGGAGCGGGGCTTGGGCCCGAGGGCCACGCCGCCGCCCTTCCAGTGCGGCGCCCTGGTCGAGCCCTGGCGGGCCCGGCCGGTGCCCTTCTGGCGCCACGGCTTGGCGCCGCCGCCGGACACCTCGGCCCTGGTGAGCGTGCTCTGGGTGCCGGCCCGGCGGGCGGCCAGCTGGGCGGTGACGACCTGGTGCATGACCGGGACGTTCGGCTGGACGGCGAACACCTCGTCGTCGAGGTCGACCGACCCCGCGGTGCCGCCGGTGACGTTGCGCACCTCGACCTGCATCAGGCCCCCTTCACCGCGTCGCGGACGAGGACGACGCCGCCCTTCGGCCCGGGCACCGACCCGCGGAGCAGGAGCAGGTCCCGCTCGGCGTCGGCCTGGACCACGCTGAGGTTCAGGGTCGTGACCCGCTCGGCGCCCATGCGCCCGGCCATGCGGGTGCCCTTGAACACCCGGGCGGGGGTGGCGCAGGCGCCGATGGCGCCGGGAGCCCGGTGGACCCGGTGGGCGCCGTGGGCGGCGCCGAGGCCGCCGAAGCCGTGGCGCTTCATGACGCCGGCGAAGCCCTTGCCCTTGCTCACGGCGGTGACGTCGACGAGCTCGCCGGAGGCCAGCACGTCGACCTTGATCTCCTGGCCGACCTCGTACCCGGACACGTCCTCGAGGCGCAGCTCGAGCAGCCGGACCCCGGGGTCCACGCCCGCCTTGCGGTAGTGGCCGGCGGTGGGCTTGTTGACGGAGCGCTCCCTGCGGGTGCCGTAGGTGACCTGGAGGGCGGTGTAGCCGTCCTTCTCCTGGGTCTTGACCTGCACCACGCGACACGGCACGACGCGCAGCACGGTGACGGGGACGACGCGGTTGTCCTCGTCCCACACCTGGGTCATGCCCAGCTTCTCGCCGACGATCGCTTTGGTTGCCATGGGCTTGCCGTTCTCGTGCCCTTCGCTCACGCAGACGCTCCGCCGGGGGACCCGACGGAGCGCCGTCTCGGTTGTGCTGCGGGGTCCCCGGCCCCGATCGGGGCGGGCCGGCGCAGACGTCGTTTCACCACTGCTGCAGAACCAGCGGCGCCGGCCACAGGCCGCGCACGCGAACGAGGAAGCATAGCGGCGCCGCCGAAGAAGCACCAACGGCGTCCCCCGAGCGCGCAACAGGGGCCCGAGCCAACGCCCGAACCCCTGCCGAAACCTCCCGAGCCCTTGAAGTTCCTGCAGGCCGGCGATGCCCCGGAGGGGCGTCGCCCTGGCCGTCAGCAGGAGGAATCAGGCCTGTTGGATCTTGATCTCGATGTCGACGCCCGCCGGGAGCTCGAGGCGCTGGAGGCTGTCCACGGTCTTCGCGCTGGGCTCGACGATGTCGAGGAGGCGCTTGTGGATCCGCATCTCGAAGTGCTCGCGGGAGTCCTTGTCCTTGAACGGCGACCGGACCACCGTGTAGCGGTGCTTCTCGGTCGGCAGCGGCACGGGGCCGCGGACCTGGGCCTGGGTGCGGACGACCGTCTCCACGATCTTCTTCGTGGACTGGTCGATGATCTCGTGGTCGTACGCCTTCAGCCTGATGCGGATCTTCTGCTTCTCGGCCACGGTGCCCCTACTTGACGATCTTGGTGACGCGGCCGGCGCCGACGGTGCGGCCACCCTCCCGGATGGCGAACCGCAGGCCCTCGTCCATGGCGATCGGGTGGATCAACGAGACCCGCATCGTGGTGTTGTCCCCCGGCATGCACATCTCGGTCCCCTCCGGCAACTCGATCGTGCCGGTCACATCCGTGGTCCGGAAGTAGAACTGCGGCCGGTAGTTCGAGAAGAACGGCTTGTGCCGACCGCCCTCCTCCTTGGTCAACACGTACACCTGCCCCTCGAAATCGGTGTGCGGCGTGATCGACCCCGGCTTGGCCAACACCTGG
>DASWMK010000005.1 GCA_036399815.1 Acidimicrobiales bacterium | reverse complement strand
CGGCTGCGGGTGCCGCTGCCGGCCGGGCGGCGCCCGACCGACTGGGAGCGGAACGTGGCCGGGCTCCAGGACGCCCGCTGGGCGACCGCCGACCTGGCCTACCGGCGGGCCGCGCTCGTGGCCGCCGGCGGCTTCGACGAGCGGTTCCCACGCGCCTACCGCGAGGACGCCGACCTCGGCCTGCGCCTCACCGAGGCCGGCTGGCGCATCGTGCGGGGCGACCGGGTGGTCGAGCACCCCGTGCGGCCGGCCTCGCGCTGGGTCAGCCTCGCCCTCCAGCGGGGCAACGCCGACGACGTGCTGTTCCGGGCCGTGCACGGCCGGGGCTGGCGGGAGCGGGCCGGCATCCCGGCCGGGCGGCGGCCCCGCCACCTGGCCACGACCGCGGCCGCCGTGGCCGCCGCCGGCGCCGCGCTGGGCGGCCGCCGCCGCGTCGCCGCGCTGGCCGCCCTCGGGTGGCTCGCCGGCACCGCCGAGCTGGCCCGGGCCCGCATCGCGCCCGGCCCCCGCACCCCCGGCGAGGTGGCCACCATGGTCGCCACCAGCGTGGCCATCCCGCCGGCCGCCACGTGGCACTGGCTGGCCGGGTGGGCCCGCCTCCCCCGCCTGCTGCGGGCGCCGGCGCCGGCCGCCGTCGAGCCCCCGGCCGCCGTGCTGTTCGACCGGGACGGCACGCTCGTGGTCGACGTGCCCTACAACGGCGACCCGGCCAGGGTGGTGCCCGCGCCCGGTGCCCGCGAGGCGCTCGACCGCCTGCGCGCCGCCGGCGTGCCCACCGCCGTCATCAGCAACCAGAGCGGGGTGGCGAGGGGCCTCCTCACCGCCGACCAGGTCGACGCCGTGAACCGCCGGGTCGAGGAGCTGCTCGGGCCGGTGGGGCCGTGGCTGGTGTGCCCGCACGGGCCCGAGGACGGCTGTCGGTGCCGCAAGCCCGCTCCCGGCCTGGTGGAGCAGGCCGCCGCCGCCCTCGGCGTCGACCCGGCCAGGTGCGCGGTCGTCGGCGACATCGGCAGCGACGTGGACGCCGCGCTCGCCGCCGGGGCCCGGCCCGTCCTCGTCCCCACCACCGTCACCCGGCCGGAGGAGGTGGCCGCCGCCCCCGAGACGGCCCCCGACCTCGTCGCCGCCGTCGACCTGCTGCTCGGGGCCGGCGCGTGAGCGGCGGGACCGGGCCGCGCGTGCTGCTGGCGCGGCTCGACAACGCCGGCGACGTGCTGCTGATGGGGCCGGCGGTGCGGGCCGTCGCCGCCGCCGCCGGGCGGGTCACGTTCCTCGCCGGGCCGGCCGGGCGGGCCGCCGCCGAGCTGCTCCCCGGCGTCGACGAGGTGATCGAGTTCGCGGCGCCGTGGATCCTGGCGGACCCGCCGCCGGTGGACGCCGTCGAGGTCCAGCGCCTGGTCGACCGGGTCGCCGCCCTCCGCCCGGACGCCGCCATCGTGTTCGGCTCGTTCCACCAGAGCCCGCTGCCGACCGCGCTGCTCCTGCGCATGGCCGGCGTGCCCCTGCTCGCCGCCACCAGCGTCGACTACCCGGGCTCGCTGCTCGACCTCCGCCACCGGGTGGCCGACGACGTGCACGAGGTGGAGCGGGCCCTCGACCTCGTCGCCGCGGCCGGGTTCCCGCTCCCCGCCGACGACGACGGCCGCCTCGCCGTCCGCCGCCTGGGCCGGTCGCCGGTGCCGGCCGGCCTCGGCCCCTACGTGGTCGTGCACCCCGGCGCGTCCGTCCCGGCCAGGGCGTGGGCCCCGGAGCGCCACGCCGAGCTGGTCGCCGCGCTGGCCGGCGCCGGCCGCCGGGTGGTCGTCACCGGCGGGCCGGGCGAGCGGGAGCTGTGCGAGCTCGTCGCCGGGGGGACGGCCGTCGACGTGTCCGGCACCACCGACCTCGCCGACCTGGCCGCGGTGCTGGCCGGCGCCGACGCCGTCGTCACCGCCAACACCGGGCCGGCCCACCTGGCCGCGGCCGTCGGCACGCCGGTCGTGTCGCTGTTCGCCCCCACCGTGCCGGCCGTCCGCTGGCGCCCCTGGGGGGTCGCCCAGATGCTCCTCGGCGACCAGAACGTGCCGTGCGCCGGCTGCCGGGCCCGCGAGTGCCCCGTCCCCGGCCACCCCTGCCTCGGCTCGATCACCACGAGGGAGGTCGTCTCGGCCGTCGACGCCCTGGCGCCGCTCAAGGCGACGGCGTGAACATCCTGCTCTGGCACGTCCACGGCGCCTGGACGACGGCGTTCGTGCAGGGACCGCACACCTACCTCGTCCCCGTGCTGCCCCACCGGGGGCCGGGCGGCGCCGGGCGGGCCCGCACCTACCCGTGGCCGGCCTCGGTCGTGGAGGTGACCCCGGCCGAGTGCCTGGCCAGGGCCGACGAGGTCGACCTGGTCGTGCTCCAGCGGCCCGAGGAGCTGTCCCACCTGGCCGAGGTGTGGCTGGGCGGCCGGCGGCCCGGGCGGGAGGTGCCGGCCGTCTACGTCGAGCACAACGCGCCCCAGGGGCGGGTGAACGACCTGCGCCACCCGGCCGCCGACCGCGACGACGTCGTCGTCGTCCACGTCACCCACTTCAACCGCCTGTTCTGGGACACGGGGACGGCGCCGGTGACGGTGGTCGAGCACGGGATCCCCGACCCGGGCGAGCGGTGGACGGGCGAGCTGGACCGGGTCGCCGTCGCCGTCAACGAGCCCGTCCGCCGGGCCAGGGTGACGGGGACGGACCTGCTGCCCGCGTTCGCGGCGGCGGTCCCCCTCGACCTGTTCGGGATGGGGGTGGCGCCGCTCGCCGGCACCCTCCCCGGGCTCGAGGTGTTCGACGACCCGCCCCAGGCCCGGTTCCACGACGAGCTGGCCCGGCGCCGGGCCTACCTGCACCCGTTCCGGTGGACCTCGCTCGGGCTGACCCTGCTCGAGGCCATGCACCTCGGGATGCCGGTCGTCGGCCTGGCGACGACCGAGGCGGTCGAGGCCGTGCCGCCGGACGCCGGCGTGCTGTCGAACCGGCCCGAGGTCCTCGTCGACGCCCTGCGGCGGCTGCTCGCCGACCACGACGAGGCCAGGGTGCGGGGCAAGGCGGCCAGGGAGGCGGCGCTCGCCCGCTACGGGCTGCACCGGTTCCTGGCCGACTGGGAGGAGCTGTTCGTGGAGGTGATGCGATGAGGGTGGCCATGGTCTCCGAGCACGCCAGCCCGCTGGCCGTGCTCGGCGGGGTCGACGCCGGCGGCCAGAACGTGCACGTCGCGGCGCTGTCGGCCGCCCTCGCCCGCCGGGGGGCGAACGTCACCGTGTACACCAGGCGGGACGACCCCGACCTGCCCGACCGGGCCCGCCTCGGCCCCGGCGTGGTCGTCGAGCACGTGGCCGCCGGGCCGCCCGAGCCGGTGCCGAAGGACCACCTCCTCCCCCACATGGCCGAGTTCGGCCGCGTGCTCCGCCGGCGGTGGGCCGCCGACCGGCCCGACGTGGTCCACGCCCACTTCTGGATGTCCGCGCTGGCGGCCACGACCGCGGCCGCACCCCTCGGCCTGCCGGTGGCCGTCACCTTCCACGCCCTCGGCACCGTGAAGCGGCGCCACCAGGGGGCGGCCGACACCAGCCCCCGCAGCCGCCTGGCCGTCGAGGCCGACGTCGCCGCCAGGGCCGACCGCATCGTCGCCACCTGCACCGACGAGGTCGCCGAGCTGCGCCGGATGGGCGTCGACCACGACCGGGTCACGGTCGTGCCCTGCGGGGTCGACGTGGACCTGTTCAGCCCGGTCGGGCTGGTCGCCGACCGGTCCCCCGGCCTGGCCAGGGTCGTCGTCGTGACCCGGCTGGTCGAGCGCAAGGGCGTAGGCGACGTGGTCGCCGCCCTCGCCTCGGTGCCGGGCGCCGAGCTGGTGGTGGCCGGCGGCCCGCCCAGGGAGGGGCTGGGCGACGACCCCGAGGCCCGCCGCCTGGCCGCGCTGGCCGCCGACCTCGGGGTGGCCGGCCGCGTCCGCCTCCTCGGCCGGGTCGGGCGGGCCGACCTCCCGGCCCTGCTCCGCTCGGCCGACGTGGTCGCCTGCGTCCCCTGGTACGAGCCGTTCGGGATCGTGCCCCTCGAGGCCATGGGCTGCGGCGTGCCCGTCGTCGGGTCCGCCGTCGGCGGCCTGCTCGACACGGTGGTGGACGGCGTGACCGGCGTGCTCGTCCCGCCCCGCCGGCCCGACCTGCTGGCCGGCGCGCTGGCCGGCCTGCTCGCCGACCCGGTCGCCCGGCGGCGCATGGGCCGGGCCGGCGCCCGCCGGACCCGCTCCTGCTACGGCTGGGACCGGGTGGCGGCCATGACGGAGGACGTCTACGCCGGGCTGATCTCCGGCCGGGACGAGGTCGCCGTGGCCGCCGGGGCGCTGCCGTGACGGCCCGCTGGCTGGCCGGGCACGAGCACCTCGGCGACCTGGCGGCCGCCCTCGACAGCCTCGCCCTGGAGGTCGACCGGCTGGGCGACTGGGGCCGGCGCCTCGGCGTCGTGCTGCTCGGCGGCGGGCGGCTGCTGGCCGCCGGCAACGGCGGCAGCGCGGCCGAGGCCCAGCACCTGACGGCCGAGCTGGTCGGCCGGTACGTCGGGGAGCGCCGGCCGCTGTCGGCCATCGCCCTGCACGCCGAGACGTCCACGGTCACCGCCGTCGCCAACGACTACGGCTTCGACGAGGTGTTCGCCCGCCAGGTGGCGGCCCACGGCCGCCCCGGCGACGTGTTCATCGGGATCTCCACGTCCGGGTCGAGCGCCAACGTGGTCCGGGCCTGCCGGGCGGCCAGGGAGGTGGGCATGACGACCTGGGCGCTGACCGGGCCGGGACCGAACGACCTCGCCTTCGAGTCCGACGAGGCCGTGTGCGTCGGCGGTCCCACGGTGGCGGCCGTGCAGGAGGCCCACCTGGTCGCCTGCCACCTGCTGTGCCAGGCGGTGGACGAGGCGGTGGCCGGCGCCGCCCGCGACGCCGCCGCCGTCGGCGGCCGGGCGTGAGCGCGCCCCGCCCGCTCGTCGTCGTCGGCGACACCCTGGTCGACCGCGACCTCGACGGCACCGTCGAGCGGCTGGCGCCCGACGCCCCCGTCCCGGTGGTGGCCGACCCGGTCGAGCACGCCCGGCCCGGCGGCGCCGGCCTGGCCGCGCTGCTCGCCGCGGCCGACGGCCGCCCGGTCACGCTCGTCACCGCGCTCGGCGCCGACCCCACGGGGGCCGACGCCCGGCGCCTGCTGGCCGAGGCCGGCATCGAGGTCGTCGACCTCGGCACGGCCGGCGCCACCGCGCAGAAGGTGCGGGTCCGGGCCGAGGGCCGGCCCCTGCTCCGCATCGACCACGGCGGCACCGCGTCGCCGCCCCGGGGCTGGACGGCCGTGGCCGACGAGGCCATCGCCGGCGGGGCCGCCGTGCTGGTGTCCGACTACGGGCGGGGGATGACGGCCGACGCCGGCGCCCGCGCCGCCCTCGCGGCGGCCGCCCGGCACGCCCCGCTCGTGTGGGACCCCCACCCCAGGGGCACGGCGCCCGTGCCCGGCGCCCGGCTGGCCACCCCCCACCGGGCCGAGGCCGCGCCCGACGGGGACGACCTCGGCGCCGTCGCGGCCGCGGCCCGGCGCCTGGCCGCCGCCTGGCGGGCCGCCGGCGTGGCCGTCACCCTGGGCTCGGCCGGCGCGCTCTACGTGGAGGGCGACGGGCCGCCGCTCGTGGCCCCGGCGTCCCCGGCCGACGGCGACCCGTGCGGCGCCGGCGACCGGTTCGCGTCCGCGGCCGCCGCCGTCCTCGCCGACGGCGGCCTGCCGTCCGAGGCCGTGACCACCGCCGTGGCCGTCGCCTCCCGCTTCGTCGCTGCCGGCGGCGCCTCGTCCGTCGGCCGGGACCACCCCGCCCGCCACCGCCTGCCCGCGCCGGCCTGGGCGCCGGGCGCCGACGCCGTCGAGGTCGCCGCGGCCACGCGGGCGGCCGGCGGCACCGTCGTCGCCACCGGCGGCTGCTTCGACCTCCTCCACGCCGGCCACGTGCAGGTGCTGGAGGCGGCGCGCGCCCTCGGCGACTGCCTCGTGGTCTGCCTGAACTCCGACGACTCGGTGCGGCGGCTGAAGGGCGAGGGCCGGCCGCTCGTGCCCGCCGCCGACCGGGCCGCCGTGCTGCGCTCGCTCGGCTGCGTCGACGCCGTGCTCGTGTTCGACGAGGACACCCCCGAGGCCGCGCTCGACCTCGTGCGCCCGCACGTGTGGGCCAAGGGCGGCGACTACGCCGGCGTCGACCTCCCCGAGGCGCCGGTGGTCGCCCGGTGGGGCGGCACCGCCGTGGTCCTCCCCTACCTGGAGGGGCGCTCGACGTCGCGCCTCGTGGCGGAGGCGGCCCGCCGGGCGTGAGCCGTCCGGTGCTGGTCGCCGTGCGGGCGGCCGGGCTCGGCGACCTGCTGACCGCCGTGCCCGCGCTGCGGGCGCTGGCCGACGCCTTCCCCGGGCACCGGCGGGTGCTGGCCGGCCCGGCCCCGCTGGCCCCGCTCGTGGCCCTGGCCGGGGTGGCCGACGAGGTCGCCGACACCCGCTGGGTCGACGGGGTGGGCGCCCTCGCCCCCGGCCTGGGCGGCGCCGGCATCGGCGTCAACCTCCACGGCCGGGGCCCGGCCAGCACGGCCGCGCTGGCCGCCCTCCGGCCCGGCCGCCTCGTCGCCTACGGGCTCCCCGGCGGGCCGGCGTGGCGGGACGGCGAGCACGAGGTGGCCCGCTGGTGCCGGCTGCTGGCCGAGAGCGGGATCCCGGCCGACCCCGGCCGCCTCGACCTCCCCCGGCCGCCCGTCGACCCGCCCCCCGGGGCGGCCGGCGCCACCCTCGTCCACCCGGGGGCGGCCTCGCCGGCCCGGCGGTGGCCGGCCGACCGCTTCGCCGCCGTCGCCAGGGCCGAGGCCGGCGCCGGGCGGCCGGTGGTCGTCACGGGGTCGGCGGCCGAGGCGCCCCTCGCCGCCGAGGTCGCCCGCCGGGCCGGGCTGGCGCCGTCGGCCGTGCTCGCCGGCCGCACCGACCTCATGGGGCTGGCGGCCGCCGTGGCCGCCGCCGACCGGGTCGTGTGCGGGGACACCGGCGTCGCCCACCTCGCCACCGCCCTCGGCCGCCCGTCCGTGGTGCTGTTCGGCCCGACCCCGCCGTCGGCGTGGGGCCCGCCGCCCGACCGCCCCCGCCACCGGGTGCTGTGGGCCGGGCGGGTGGGCGACCCGCACGCCGCCGAGCCCGACCCCGGCCTGCTCGAGATCGGCATCGACGACGTGCTCGCCGCCTTGGACCGCCTCGAACGGGTAGGCGAGCCGGCATGAGCCCCCTCCGCGCCGTCGTCTTCGACGTCGACGGCACCCTCGTCGACAGCACCTACCTCCACGTCCTCGCCTGGTCCAGGGCCTTCGCCGACGCCGGCGAGCAGGTCACCATGGCCACCATCCACCGCCAGATCGGCAAGGGCGCGCCGGACCTCGTCCGCGAGCTGCTGGGGCGGGACGACGAGGCGGTGGTCGACGGCCACGGCCACCACTTCTCGAAGCTGCACCCCGAGATCCGGGCCTTCCCCGGCGCCGGCGACCTCCTGCGGGCCATCGCCGGCCGCGGCATCCGGGTCGTGCTGGCGACGTCGGCCAAGGAGGAGGACGACGAGGTCAACCGCAAGGCCGTCGACGCCGACGCCGCCGTGGCCGCGCGGACGACGCCGGCCGACGTCGAGGAGGCCAAGCCGGCGCCCGACCTGTTCCAGGCCGCGCTCGACCACGTCGGCGTTGCTGCGGCCGACGCCGTCGCCGTCGGCGACTCGGTGTGGGACGTGGAGGCGGCCGCCCGGGCCGGGATGGCGTGCATCGGGGTGACGTGCGGCGGCCTGTCGCCCGCCGAGCTCCGCGAGGCCGGCGCCCGCGACGTGTACGAGGGCCCCGAGGACCTCGCCCGCCACCTCGACGACTGGCTGCGCCCCGGCGGCTGACCGTCCGACCGCCACCATTGACAGTGGTGAGGAACGGGCTCAGAGTGGTCTGAAACGACCTCGGCGGAGGCGGTCGGATTGGCGGAAGCGGCCCAGTGGTGTCGGTTCGTGCTTGCGACGGTGTTCGCCGTCGCGGCCACGGCGAAGCTCGGCGACCGCGCCGCGTTCACGACCGCCGTCGCCGGCTACCGGCTGCTCCCCGACCGCTGGGCGGCACCGGTGGCCCGCCTGCTGCCGCCGCTCGAGCTGGCCGCCGCCGTGCTGCTCGTGCTGGGCGTGGCCACCGGGCCGGTGGCCGCCGCGCTCGGCGCGCTGCTCGTCGCCTTCGTCGTCGCCGTGGCGGCCAACCTGGCGACGGGCCGCCGCATCGACTGCGGGTGCTTCGGCGCCACCGTCGAGCGGCGCCTGTCGTGGTGGACGGTGGGGCGCAACCTCGCGCTCGTTGCCGCGGCCGCGGTCGTCGTCGCCGACCCGCCCGCCGCGCTGTCGCTCGCGCCCCTCGCCGGCGACCCCGGCCCGGCCGACCGCACGGCCGAGGCGGCGGCGATGCTGGCCGCCGGGTCGCTCACGGTGCTCGCCGCCCTCCTCGCCTCGGGCGGCGCCACCGTCGCCGCGGCCGCCCGCCGGGTGGAGCGCCGGGCGTGAGCGGCCCGTGGATCGCGGCCGTGCTCGCCCTGTGGGCCGTCGTCGTCCTCCTCGCGGTGCTCGTGCTCGGGCTGCTGCGGCGGATCGCGCCGGTGCTCGAGCAGGCCGAGCGGGCGGCCAGGGCCGGGCTGGCCATGGATGCCGACCTCGGCGCGCCGGACGGCACGACGGTGCCGTCGTTCGCCGTCGTCGACGCCGCCGGGCGGTCGGTGCCGTTCGAGGACGTCGGCCCGGCCGACCGGGTCGTCCTGTTCGTCGACGCCGACTGCCCGGCCTGCGGCGCGGTGACCGCCGGCCTCGCCGCCGACCCCGCCACCGCGACCCTTCCCCTCGTCGTCGTCACCGGCCGGTCGACGCCGCCGTCGCGCTACGACGCCCTCGCCGCCATCGGCGTCCCCGTCGTCGGCCAACCCGACGGCGCCGCCACGACCGCCTTCGCCCAGCGGGCCTTCCCGCTCGCCTTCGCCGTCGCCGGCGGCACGGTCGTCGCCTCCGCCGTCCCCGGTTCGGTCGCCGACCTCGAGCGCCTGGCCGGCCTCCTGTCCCACCGCGACGCGTCGAGGAGCCGCCCGTGACCGAGCCCGACCCGATCCCCACCGAGCCCCGCCGCCGGTTCCTCCGCCGCCTCGGCACCACGATCGCCGCCGGGATCGGCCTCGTCGCCTTCCGCGCCGACGGCCCCGCCGGCGCCGCCCACCGGCGCACCAACGCCTGCACGCTCTACTGCCGTTCGGTCGGCTGCCCGACGGACGGCTGCGGCCAGGGCCAGTACCGCTACTCGTGCACCGACGCGTGCGACGGCACGACGTTCGACTACTGCATCACCGGCTCGTGCACGGCCCGCTGCCTGTCCACCGTCTGCCCCTAGGAGGCGACATGGCCGATTCATCCGCCGCCGGCGAGTCGCGGCGGCGCTTTCTCCGGCGAGTCGGCACGACGTTGGCGGCCGGCGTCGGGCTGGCCGCGTTCGGCGCCGACCGGTCCGGCGCCCGCCCGCACCGCGGCACGAACGCCTGCGCCATCTTCTGCACCCCGCTGTGCGGGCAGCAACCGTGCCCGGCCGGCCAGAACTACTTCTCCTGCGACGACCGGTGCTCGGGCCCGTGGAAGGCCTGCCTCTCGCACGCGTGCTCGAGCTACTGCTTCAGCCAGTACGCCTGCTGAGCCCGGACGCGTGACGGGCGCCGCCTCGCTCGGCGGCGCCCGTCACGTCCGGTGCGGGACCTACAGGCCCCGGCCGACCTCGCCCTCGGGCTCGATGACCTCCTTGCGGACGTCCTCGCTGACCTGGCGCTCCTCGGTCACCGTCTCGGTGTCGAGGCGCACCCGCTCCTTGGGGACGACCTGCTTCTGCACGACCGGCTGCTCCTCGGTGAGCACGACCTCGTGCTCCTCCTCGGAGATGGCCGGGCCGTCCATGGCCTGGCCGACGTTGGCGTCGGTGATCGGCTCCCGCTCGAGGCGGGCGACCTCCTTCTGCACCGGCACGGTCGTGGTCACGTTCTCGGTGACGACGTACTTGCGCAGCCGGGCCCGCCCGACCTCCTGGCGCTGGGTGCCGACCGCGAGCTCCTCCTCGGAGCGGGTCATGGCCTCGTCCGTCGTCGGCCCGCTGGTGTCGTAGCCGGTCGTGCCGGTGGTCTCGCCGTAGCCGGCCGACGTGGTGTCCTGGTCGTAGGACCACTCGCCGAAGGACCGGCCGTAGTGGGTGTAGAGCGCCTGCTCCTCCTCCGGCGACAGGTGGCCGTCGGGCGCCGCGCTCGGCGCGCTCTTCACCTGGTCCTTGGTGTACCGGACCATCACGTCGTCGCCCGACGCCGAGGCGCCCTCGAGCGGGACGAAGCTGCGGTTGCGGCCCAGCAGCCCGGTGGTCACGGCGAGCCACTCGGGCTGGCCGGTGGCGTCGTCGAGGTAGACGTCGTCGATCGTGCCGATCTTGTCGCCGCTCTGGTCGACGAGCGTCCGGCCGACCCAGGCGGTGACGTCAGCGGTCTGGTTGCTCATCCGTGCTCCTGCTCTCGCTGCGGTCGTGGTGTCGGCGGACGCGCCTACCCATCGTCACCCCGGACAAGCACGTTTACTGAGAAACGCTGCGGGGAATGGGCGGCGCGACGTCGCCCGGTCACCCGGCGATGCGCACGACGAGGACGGCGAGGTCGTCGTCGGACACGCCGCCCTGGAACGCCAGCGCGGCCGACTCGACGGCGTCGGCCACCTCGTCGGCGCTGCCGCCGGCGGCGGCGGCGAGCACGGCCGCCAGCCGGGCCTCGCCGAACTGCTCCCCGTCCCGCCGGGCCTCGGTCACGCCGTCGGTGTAGAGGACGACGGCGTCGCCGGGGCGGAGCACGTCGACGTGCTCGGTGAGCGCCGGCTCGGCCACGACCCCGAGCACGGTGCCGGCGCACGGCGCGACCTCGACGGCCCCGCCGGCCCGCACGACGATCGGCAGCGGGTGGCCGCCCGACGCCGTCGCCACGGCGGCCCGGTCGCCGTCGAGCACCAGCCGGACGACCGCGGCCGAACCGAACCGGCTGTCGTCCACCTGCCCGAGCAGGGCCTGGTTGACGGCGGCGAGCACCCGCCGGGGCGACCGGGCCCGCACCGACGCGGCCCGGACGCTGTGGCGGAACAGCCCGGTCAGGGCGGCGGCCTCCGGCCCCTTGCCGCAGACGTCGCCGATGACGGCGACGAGGGCGCCGTCGCCGGTCTCGAACGCGTCGTAGAAGTCGCCGCTGATGTCGGCCCCGCCGGCCGACGGCCGGTAGCGGGCGGCCAGCTCCACGCCGTGCACGTCGGGCAGGGCCGGCGGCAGCAGGCTGCGCTGGAGGGTCGCCGCCACCCGGCTTCGCTCCTCGAACAGGCGGGCGTTGTCGACGGCGACGGCCGCCCGGCCGGCCAGGTCCTCGGCCAGGGCGAGGTCGTCGGCGCCGTAGCGGCGGGAAGGGCCGGCCACCACGAGGGTGAGCACGCCGACCACCCGGCCCCTGGCGACGAGGGGGACGACGACGGCCGACCGGGGGTCGAGCCGCCGCAGCAGCGCGAGGTGCTCGCCGGCGGCGACGGCCTCCACGTCGGCGTCCCCGATCTCGGCCACGAGGCTGCTCTCGCCGGTGGCGGCGGCCCGGCGGGTGCTCCACAGGCCGTCGCCCCCGGCCGCCAGCCGGGCCCGCCGGGCCTCGACGACGGCGCCGACCATCGCCGGGTCCCGGTGGGCCAGGGCGACCTGGCGCAGGCGGCCCGACTCGTCGACGGCGTCGACCACGCACCAGTCGGCCAGGCGGGGGACGGCCAGGCGGGCGACCGTGGCGAAGGTCTCCGCGGCGTCGAGCGACCTCGACAGCGCCACGCTGGCGTCGGCCAGGAAGGCCAGCCGCTCCCTCGCCGCCTCCGCCTGGACGCGGGCCTCCCGCTCCACCTCCTGGGCCCGGCGCCGCTCGGTGACGTCGATGGCGACGCCCACCACCCGCCCGGCGACGGTCGTGCCCCTCGCCTCCACCCACCGCACGGCCCCGTCGGGCGGCACGACCCGGAACACCAGCTCGAAGCCGCCGCCCTCGTCGACGGCCCGGCCGACGTCGGCGACGAGGCGGTCGCGGTCGTCGGGGTGGACGGCGTCGACGACCGCGCCGACCGGGTGCTCGAGGCCGAGCCCGACGACGGTGGCGGTCGACAGCGCCTCGGTCCACCGCACCGAGCCCGACGCCAGGTCCCACTCGAACGAGCCCATGCGGCCGGCCTCGAGCGCCATGACGAGGCGCCGGCGGCTGTCGCGCACGTCGTCCTCGGCCTGCTGGCGGACGGCGGCGGCGGCGAGCGTGGTGCCGACCGCCCGCAGGAAGGCGGCGTCGGCCTCGGGCACCGGCCCGCCGTCGCGCCGGCGGGCGACGAGCGGGCCGGGCGGGTGGGCGGCGGCGAGCACCGCCACCTCGCCGGGGGCCGCCGGCTCGCCGGGGACGAGGTCGGCGCCCACGGTGGCGGCGACGGCGTCCGCGGCCAGCGCCACGAGCAGGTCCACCGGCGCGCCGGACAGCGCCTCCCGGCCGAGGTCGGCGACGGCCCGCTGCTCGGCGGCGGCCCTGGCGGCCTCGGCCGACGCCGCCCGCTCCCCGGTCACCTCGACCAGCACGAGGCCGGTGGCCGCCGCGCCGGCGCCGGCGGCCACCGGGTAGGCCGACGCGAGCCACACCCGGTCGCCCAGGGCGACCTCCTCGTGCTCCACCCGCTCGCCGTCGGCCGCCCGGGCCACGAGCGGCACGACCACGCCGGCCAGGCCGGGCACCACGTCGGCCAGCGGCCGGCCCCGGCACTCGTCCACCGAGCACGCGGCGAGCGCGGCCATGGCGTCGTTCAGCCGGCCGACGCGGCCGTCGGCGGCCACGAGCGCCATGGCGACCGGCGCCCCGGCCAGCAGCGCGTCCCGCTCCCGGGCGGCGGTCTCGGCCTCGCGGCGGAGGCGGGCCGCCTCGACGGCGGCCGAGCACCGGCGGGCCAGGTCCTCCAGCACGGGCAGGTCGGCGGGGCGGAACCGCCGCCCGGACGGGCCGTGGACGAGCAGCATCCCGCCGAGCAGCCGGCCGCCGGCCACGAGGGCGACCGACGCCGCCGACCGGCACCCCAGCCGGCCGTACAGCGCCCGGACCTCGGGGCCGATGCCGGTGCGGGCGATGGCGTCGTCGTCCACCTCCTCGTACACGAGGACGTGCCCGGTCGGCGACGCCTCGTGCGGGCCGATGGGGCCGGCCGGCACGAGCGCCGGGTGGGCGGCGAGGGCGGCGGCGGCGTCGGCGAGGCCGCGGTCGGCGTGCACGACGGCGACCCGCCGGAAGCGGCCGTCGGGCTCGCGCACGGCGACGCTCACCCAGTCGGCGAAGGCCGGCACGACGAGCCGGGCCATGGCGGCGAGCGCCGCCTCCTCGTCGCGGCTGGCGGCCAGCTCCCGGCCGACGGCCGTCAGCACGTCGAGCGGCCCGAGCACCGGCCGGAGTGTACGGGCGCGCCGGCGTGCGAGCCTGGGCCGATGGACCAGACCCCCGTTCGCACGGAGGTGGCCGGCGGGGTGGCGACCGTCACCCTCGACCGGCCCCACCGCCTCAACGCCTGGACGGCCGGGATGGAGGCGGCCTACCGGACGGCGATGGCCGAGGCCGACGCCGACCCGGCCGTGCGGGCCATCGTCGTCACCGGGGCCGGGCGGGCCTTCTGCGCGGGCGCCGACACGGGCGCGCTCGACCGGCTGGCCGAGGGCGCCGCCTACGACACCGGCTCGGCGCCGCCGGTCCCGATCCCCGGCTCCGGCCGGCCCGACTTCGCCCACGCGTTCTCGTTCCACCTGGGGCTGTCGAAGCCGGTGCTGGCCGCCGTGAACGGCGCCGCCGCCGGCGTCGGCCTCGTCCTCGCCTGCTTCTGCGACCTCCGCTACGCCGCCGCCGGGGCCAAGGTGACGACGGCGTTCGCCCGCCTCGGCCTGCCCGCCGAGCACGGGCTGTCGTGGGTGCTCCCCCGCCTGGTCGGGCCGGCCAACGCCGCCGACCTGCTCCTCACCGGCCGCATCCTCCTCGCCGAGGAGGCGGCGGCCATGGGCCTGTTCAACGCCGTGCTCCCGGCCGGCGAGGTGCTGGCCCACACCCGGGCGGTGGCGGCCCGGCTGGCGACGGAGGTGTCGCCCCGGTCGCTGCGGGTCGTCAAGGCCCAGCTGTGGGCCGACCTCGGCGGCTCGCTCGACGCCGCCTGCACGGCCGCCGAGGACCACATGCACGCCATGATCGGCGG
>DASWMK010000004.1 GCA_036399815.1 Acidimicrobiales bacterium | reverse complement strand
GACCTCGAGGTCGCCCTCGAGCTGTCCTTCGAGGAGGCGGTGTTCGGCGCCCAGCGGGAGGTCACCGTGCGCACGGCGGTGCCCTGCGAGGTGTGCGAGGCGACCGGCGCGGCGCCGGGCACGTCGCCCACCCGCTGCCCGGACTGCGGGGGGACCGGCCAGGTCCGGCGGGTGCGGTCGTCGTTCCTCGGCCAGATGGTGACGGCCGGGCCGTGCCCCCGGTGCGGGGCGATGGGGCAGGTCATCGCCTCGCCGTGCCCGGAGTGCAGCGGCGACGGCCGGGTGGTCGGCGAGCGCAGCTACCTGATCGACGTGCCGCCGGGCGTGAACGACGCCGACACCCTGCGCCTCCCCGGCCGGGGCGCCGTCGGGCCGAGGGGCGGGCGGCACGGCGACCTGTTCGTGCGCCTGGCCGTGCGACCCCATCCCCGCTTCGAGCGGGCCGGCTTCGACCTGGTCAGCGAGCTGCGGCTGGGGATCGCCCAGGCCGCGCTCGGCACCCACGTCCGCTTCGAGACCCTCGACGGCACCGAGGACCTCGTCGTCCCGGCCGGCACCCAGAGCGGGCGGGTCTTCCGCCTCCGGGGCCGGGGCGTGCCCCACCTCCAGGCCAGGGGCCGGGGCGACCTGCTGGTGCGGGCCGTCGTCGAGGTGCCGACGTCGCTGTCGGGCGAGGAGGAGTCGGCCCTGCGCCGGTACGCCGACGCCAGGGGCGAGGACGTGGCGCCGGCCGACACCGGGCTCCTCTCCCGCATCCGGTCGGCCTTCAAGTAGTGCCGGGGCCGGCGGGGCGGCCGGGGCCGCTCGTGTTCGTGGCCGACCTGGAGCAGCCGGTGCTGGACGACGAGGACCGCCACCACCTCGTCCGCGTCCTCCGGCTCGGGCCCGGCGACCCGCTGACCGTGGCCGACGGGGCCGGCCGGTGGCGGCCGTGCCGGTTCGGCCCCGAGCCCGAGCCGGACGGCCCCGTCGAGGTCGAGGCGGCGCCGTCGCCGGCGATCACGGTGGCGTTCGCCCCGGTGAAGGGGGACCGGCCCGAGTGGGTCGTGCAGAAGCTGACCGAGCTGGGGGTGGACCGGATCGTCCCGTTCGTCGCCGCCCGGTCGGTCGTGCGCTGGGAGGGCGACCGCGCCGCCCGCCAGGTCGACCGCCTGCGCCGGGTGGCGAGGGAGGCGGCGATGCAGTGCCACCGGGCGCGCCTGCCGGAGGTCGCCCCGCTGGCCGCCTTCGCCGACGTCGCCGGGCTGGCCGGCGCGGCGATCGCCGACCTCGGCGGCGGCCCGCCGTCCCTCGACCACCCGGTGGTCCTCGTGGGCCCGGAGGGCGGCTGGGCGGACGAGGAGCGCGCCGTGCGCCTCCCGGCGGTCGCGCTCGGTGGTGCGGTGCTGCGGGCGGAGACGGCGGCGGTCACCGCGGCCGCCCTGCTGGCTGCACTGCGTACGGGCCTCGTGGCCCCCGCCGCGGTGCCAACCGCGGAGTGTGGTGAAGGGCCGGGGAAACGGGTAGAGTGCGCGCCACCCGTGACCAAGGAGTGAGATCGCGATGGGCGAACGCGACGCACTGGTTGACCGAAGCCGCACGAGACCCCGCCAGCCGGCGGTCGTGGACGAGCCGCCCCCGCTGTCGTACGCACAGCGCGTGGGCGACCGGCTGCGCGCCATCCGGCGGCAGAAGAACCTGTCCCTCCAGGACGTGGAGGCGGCTTCCAACCAGGAGTTCAAGGCGTCCGTCCTCGGCGCCTACGAGCGGGGCGAGCGGGCGATCTCGGTCCCCCGCCTCCAGCGCCTCGCCCGGTTCTACAACGTGCCGGTCGACCAGCTCCTCCCGCGCGACCTCAGCCCCGAGCCGGGCCGCCTGCCCCAGTCGAGCCCGACGGTGGACCTCACCGAGCGCAGCTCGCACGGCGGCGTGCGGGGCACGGTGACGATCGACCTGACCCGCCTCGACCGTCTCCAGGGGCCCGAGGGGTCGATGCTCGGCCGGTACCTCAACCTCATCCAGGTGCAGCGCCAGGACTTCAACGGCCGGATGCTGACCATCCGGCGCGACGACCTGCGGGCGATCGCCTGCATCCTCGACAGCTCCGTCGAGGGCGCGGCCGACAAGCTCGACGAGCTGGGGCTCTGCCTGAACCAGTCGAAGTGACCGCCGGGACGGGGCGGCCCTTCGGGGCCTACGTCCACGTCCCGTTCTGCGCCGCCCGGTGCGACTACTGCGCGTTCGCCACGTGGACCGACCGCGGCCACCTGGTCGACCGCTACCTCCTAGCCGTGCGCACCGAGGTCGAGCGGGCCGTCGCCGACGGCCTGCCCCCGGTGACCAGCGTGTTCTTCGGCGGCGGGACGCCATCGCTGGTGCCCGCCGCCGCCCTGGTCGACGTCCTCGCCGCCCTGCCGCTGGCGCCCGGCGCCGAGGTGACCGTCGAGTGCAACCCCGACACCGTCACCGCCGGCCTGCTGGCCACGTACCGGGCCGGCGGGGTCGGCCGGCTGTCGCTCGGCGTGCAGTCGATGGTCCCGTCGGTGCTGGCGGCCCTCGGCCGGACCCACGACCCGGCCGCCGTCCGCCGGTCGGTCGACCTGGCCAGGGAGGCCGGGTTCGAGACGTTCAACCTCGACCTGATCTACGGGGCCGCGGGGGAGACCCTCGACCAGTGGTCGAGGACGCTGGACCTCGCCCTCGAGCTCGACCCGCCCCACGTCAGCGCCTACGGGTTGACGGTCGAGGCCGGCACCCCGCTCGCCGGCGACCCCGCCCGCCACCCCGACGAGGACGTCCAGGCCGACGAGTACCTGCTGGCCGCCGAGCGGCTCGAGGCCGCCGGGCTGGCCTGGTACGAGATCTCGAACTGGGCGAAGCCGGGCTACGAGTGCCGCCACAACCTCCTCTACTGGTCCCAGGGCGACTACCGCGGCTTCGGCTGCGCCGCCCACTCCCACGAGGCCGGCCGGCGGTGGTGGAACGTCCGCACCCCCGAGCGCTACGTCGAGCTCGTCGAGGCCGGGCGGCCGGCCGAGGCGGCCGGCGAGGCGCTCGACGCCGACGTCCGCCGCCTCGAGGGCCTCCAGCTCGCCGTGCGGACCAGGCGGGGCGTGCCGGCCGCCGCGCTGCCCGACGACGACCGCCTCGACGGGCTCGTCGACCTCGACGGCGACCGGGCCGTGCTCACCGTTCGTGGGCGGTTGCTCGCGAACGAAGTTGCCGTCCGGCTCCGCTGAGTTTCGACGGCTAAGCCTTCCTAAAGTCACCGCCAAATGGGGCGTAGGCCCATGGACCGGCAGCTTCGGCGCCCGTACCGTCGTGCCATCAACCAAGCGAGAGAGGCGAACATGCGACGGGTTCTACGAGGCGGAGTTGCGGCGCTGGGCCTGGCCACCCTGCTGCCGATCGGCCTGGCCGGCACGGCCGGGGCGCAAGAGGCAGCGGCGGCTCCCACGGCAGCGGCCGACGACGTCGCCCCGAACGGGCAGATCGCGTTCGCCAGCTCCGAGTGGTGCTGCTCGAACGACATCTACGTCGTGAACCCGGACGGCACGGGGCTCACGAACCTCACCAACACGCCGGAGATCAACGAGGCCGGCCCGAAGTGGTCGCCCGACGGCACGAAGATCGCCTACAGCCGGCCGGACACGGCCTGGGACTGGTCGTCCAACGTGTGGGTGATGAACGCCGACGGCTCCGGCCAGACGGCCCTCACCACCAACCCGGACCAGGACTACATGGGCGACTGGGCGCCCGACGGCTCGAAGATCGTCTACACCGCCTACGTCGAGGGCCGGTCGATCACGTCGCAGGCCGACATCTTCGTGATGAACCCCGACGGCACCGAGAACACGAACATCACCAACAACGACGCCACCGAGGAGAGCCCCTCCTGGTCGCCCGACGGTGACCGGCTCGTGTTCGGCGCCGCCCGGCCCACCCCCGGCGCCCCCAACGACTGGTACCGCTACGAGCTCGTCACCACCGACCCCGACGGCTCCAACGAGGTCATGGTCACCAACTCGATCGAGCTCGGCGTCAGCTACGAGGACCACTACCCGAGCTGGGACCCGACCGGCGAGATGATCGTCTGGATGTCGCAGTACGACGAGGCCTGCTGCGGCGACTGGGACGTCTGGGCCATGAACGAGGACGGCTCGGGCAAGACCAACCTCACCGACGACGGTGACCAGTGGAGCGGCCCCGCCGACTGGTTCCCCTCGTGGTCGCCGGACGGCACCCAGATCACCTTCTCGTCCAACCGTGACGGCGGCGACGCCACCACGCTGTACGCCATGACCGCTCCGACCACCCTGCCGGTGGCAACGGCGTCGGCCACGACCCTGCGCTCGGCCGGCGAGGCGAGGACCACGGCCACGGCGGCCCCGCCCACCAGCCACGACGACGCCCAGCCGGTCATCTCGATGAACCGGGCCGTCAGCGGCGCCGACTGGGGCGCCGAGCGCGGCTCGGTCGCCACGGCCACCCTGACGGTCACCCGCCGGGGCACCGGCTCGGGCCGGGTGTCGACGACCGACGCCCTCATCAACTGCGGCCGGGACTGCACCGAGGCCTACAGCGTGGGCCAGCGGGTGCGCCTCCGGGCCCGCCCGGCCACCGGCTCGGTGTTCGCCGGCTGGGGCGGCGCCTGCACCGGCACGGCCACGACCTGCACGGTCACCCTCGACCAGGCGAAGACGGTCAGGGCGACCTTCCGGGCGACCTCCTAGTCCGCACCCGCATCCCGCTCGACGAACGAGCCCCGGTGGCCTTCCCGGCCGCCGGGGCTCGTCCGCGTCGTGCCGCCGTCCTCGGCCCGGGCGTTCGCCGGCCGGGTGTTCGCTGCCCGAGTGTTCGCCGGCCGGGTGTTCGCCGGCCGGGTGTTCGCTGCCCGGGTGTTCGCCGGCCGGGTGTTCGCCGGCCGGGTGTTCGCCGGCCGGGTGTTCGCCGGCCGGGCGTTCGCCGGCGGCTCGGTGCGGGTACCGGCGCGGTCGTGACCGACCTGCCCGGCGCCGACGACGACGAGCTCGCCACCACGAAGGACCGCCTGGCCGCGGACGTGGCCGGGGAGGACGCCAGGGAGAAGGGCGGGGGAGGGGCGCCCGCCGGCGACTCGGCGATCTCGCTCGCCGAGGGCGCGGCCCTCGCCCCGCCCGACTAGCCCGTCAGGCGCTCACCAGCTGCCGTAGGTGAGCGCGTAGTCCGACCAGCGGACGGCCCGGGGGGCGTCGTACCAGGCGAACCAGCCGGCGTTGTCGTTGTACTGGACGTCGGCGTCGCGGGCGTCGCTCGTGTCGCCGTAGTAGTCGCTGTGGCCGTAGTCCGGCCACCAGTACTGGACCTTGTGGGCGGCGGACATGCCGGTGGCCGAGCTCTCCGAGACGATCCCGTCGCTGTCCGAGCCGATCAGGGTCCAGTCGGTGCCGCCCGAGCCCTGCGGGTTCTGGCGCAGGCCGCTGAGGAAGCCCGAGCCGGGCCGGATCTGCTCGCACTGGAGCCAGCCGCAGCCGTAGGCCCAGCTGCTGCCGCTGTGCGGGGTGGCCAGGGTGACCACGTCCTCGACATAGAGGTAGGCCGGGGCGCCGGCGCCGCCGGCCTGGGCCAGCGCGCTGCGGGTGATGAGGCCGCCCATCGAGTGGCCGACGATGTCGACGGTGATGCCGCGGGACGTGTAGTTGTTCCAGATGAACCAGGCCAGGCTGTTGCCGAGCGTGGTGATGGAGACGTTCTGGTCGCCGCTGCCGATGCTGCTCGTGCAGTTGGTGTCGTACGTGTAGTACTTGATCTTGACCATCGCGCCCGTGTGGCCCCAGGCCCGCAGCGCGTTGATCATCGGGTTCCACATGTTGCAGTCCGACCCGGCCGACCCGAAGGCGTCGAGGCCGTGGAGGAACAGGACCGGCTTGGACCGGTTGTCCGTGCGGGCCGACGCCGGCGTCGCGGGGACGACCAGGAGGGCCAGGACGACGGCGGCAGCCACCGCTGCCGCGCGGAAGGGACGCTTCATCGAACTCCTCGGTGCTGTGAGGGACCGCCCGCCGCCCACATTCCACCGCGTCGCGAGCGAGACGACAACCAGTGCCGGAAGATTCACGGCGGGTGGCCGCTCTGGGTCAGGCGGGCGGGGGCGGCGGGGGGAGGACGACGACCTGGCCGGGGAAGACGAGGTCGGGGTTGCCCGGGTCGGCCAGGCGGGAGCGATTCGCGTCGACCAGGGTCGTCCAGTAGGCGAGGACCTCGTCGTCGGTCGGCGGCCGGCCCCACTCGTCGGCCAGGGTCTCCTCGGCGACGGCCCACAAGTGGTCGCCGGCCTCGATCGTCCACGTCTCGACGGCCGCCGGCGCCGGGTGGCTCGTCTCGGCGGGTTGCGCCGGCGAGGCGGTCGGCGGTCGGGCGGGCGGGGCGGCCTGGGGCGGCGTCGGGCCCGGCGTCGACGGGGCCGGCGTGCCGGTGCCCGCCGTCGTCGGGGTAGTGGTCGACGGGACCGCCGTCGTGGCGGTTGACGGTGCCGGCGTCGTCGTGCTGGACGAGGTCGCCGGGGCGGTCGTGCTCGTCGTGGCCGCGGCGCCCGCTGCGGGGAGCCGGCGCATCGTCGCGGTGCCGTCCGGCAGGCGGGCCATGACGGCCGGCGGCGACGCGTCGTCGGGTGGCGCCGGCTCGGCCGCCGGCGGCACCGCGGACAACGGACCGGCCGGGAGCGGGACGGCGGCGAGGGCGGCGCTGGTCGCCGTCAGCCCGGCGCCCGCGACCCCGGAGAGGAGTCGGCGCACGCCGGGGACGGTCGCCGTGTCGGCCCACCGGACGGCCCGGCCGGCGCCGGCCAGGCGGACGGCGACGCCGACCAGGGTGCTGACCACGAGGTACCAGGCGAGCCCGACGGCGAGCAGGCGCAGCACGGCGAACCCGACGGTCACCCCGTCGCGCTCCTGGAGCCAGCGACGGGCGCCGGCCAGGGACAGCGGCGGCGGCGCCAGCACGCCCCGCCCGGCCGCCTGGAGCAACCAGATGGCCAGCGCCAGCCCGGCCAGCCAGGCGACCAGCCCGGCCGCCGCCGGCCACTCCGGACCGCCCCGGGGTGCGCCGTCCGTCTCGGCTCGGGCGCGGATCGCCGGCCCGGCGTCGTAGCCCCCGGGCGTCGACCAGTCCGCCGCCGGCGTCGTCGCCCGCCCTCGCGCCGGCGCAGCGCCGGCGCCGCCCGGCGTCGACCAGTCCGCCGCCGGCCTCATCGCCGGGCCCCGCACCGG
>DASWMK010000003.1 GCA_036399815.1 Acidimicrobiales bacterium | reverse complement strand
CCCGGCCGGCGGTGCCGGCCCGGGCCGCCGCCGGTACCGTGACCTGCTGCCCATGGACCGCCTCGCCGAGCTCGACCACGCCATCGCCGCGCTGGAGGCCCAGCGCGGCGTGCTCGGCGACGCCGTCGTCGACACCGCCCTCCAGCCCCTGCTCGAGCGGCGGGCCGAGGAGCTGGCCCGGTCGGCCGGCGAGCAGCGCAAGCTCGTCACCGTCCTGTTCTCCGACCTCATGGGGTTCACCTCGATGTCGGAGGCGATGGACGCGGAGGACGTGCGCGCCGCCCTCGACGTGTACTTCGCGAGGTGGCGGGAGGCGATCGAGGCGCGCGGTGGGGTCGTCGAGAAGTACATCGGCGACGCCGTGATGGCGGTCTTCGGCCTGCACCGGGCCGAGGAGGACGACGCCGAGCGGGCCATCCGCGCCGCGCTCGCCATGCGGGACGAGCTCGACGGCGTCAACGCCGTGCTCGGCCCGGAGTACGGCATCGAGCTCGCCATGCGGGTCGGCATCGACACGGGCGACGTCGTCGTGTCGACCCTGGACGACCGGCGCGGGCAGGACTTCGTCGTCGTCGGCGACATCGTCAACCGGGCCAGCCGCATCCAGTCGGCCGCCCCCCGCAACGGCGTCCTGATCTCCCACGACACCTACCGTCACGTGCGCGGCGTGTTCCGCCTGGAGCGGGTCGAGCCGCTGCGGCTGAAGGGCGTGCGCGACCCGGTCGGCGCGTTCCTCGTCGTCGGCGCCAGGACGCGCACGTTCCGGGTCGGTTCCCGCGGGGTCGAGGGGCTGGAGACGCGCACGGTCGGCCGCGACCTCGAGCTGCGCCGCCTCCAGGACCTGTTCTGGGAGGCGCTGGAGGACCGGCGCTGGCGGCTGGTCACCGCAGTGGGCGAGGCCGGCGTCGGCAAGTCCCGGCTGCTCTACGACTTCGAGAACTGGGTGGACGTGCTGCCCGAGGCGGCCAGGTACTTCACCGGCCGGGCCGTCCCCGCCACCCGCAACCACCCGAACGGCCTGCTCCGCGACGTGCTCGCCTTCCGCTTCGAGATCCAGGACAGCGACCCGCCCGACACGGTGTGGTCGAAGCTGGAGCGGGGGCTCGCCGAGGTGTTCGGCACCGACGTGGCCGGGCGGGCCCAGTCCCGGCTCGTGGCCCGCTGGCTCGGGTTCGAGATCGGCGACACGGTCGCCGGCGACGAGGAGCGCGACGCCGAGGGCGTGCGCGACCGGGCCGCCGCCCACCTCGCCGAGTACTTCCGCAGCCTGGCCGAGCAGACGCCGGTCGTCATGCTGCTGGAGGACCTCCACTGGGCCGAAGACACGTCCCTCGACTGGCTCGACCGCCTGGCGCCGGCGGTTGCCGACCGGCCGATGCTGGTCGTCGCCACCGCCCGCCCGAGCCTGTTCGAGCACCGGCCGCACTGGGGCGAGGGCCTCGAGTACCACACCCGGCTGCACCTGGAGCCGCTGACCCGGCGGGAGAGCCGCCACCTGCTCGCCGAGATCCTCCAGCGGGCCGAGCACGTGCCCGACGAGCTCGAGGAGCTGGTCGTCACCGCCGCCGAGGGCAACCCGTTCTACATCGAGGAGCTGGTGAAGTGGCTCGTCGAGGAGGGCGTGATCGACACCGGCGGGCCGGCCTGGGTGGTCCACGAGGACCGGCTGCGCGAGGTGCGGGTGCCGCCGACCCTGAAGGGCGTCCTCCAGGCCCGCCTCGACGCCCTCGCCACCGAGGAGCGGGTCCTGCTCCAGCGGGCGGCGGTCATCGGGCGGGTGTTCTGGGACGACGCCGTCGAGCACCTGGCCGAGGCCAGGCCGGCGGTCGCCGTCGAGGGCTCGCCCCAGGACGTGCTCGACCGGCTGCGCCGCCGCGAGGTGATCTACCAGCGGGAGCGGTCGTCGTTCGAGCGCACCTCGGAGTTCGTGTTCAAGCACGCCCTGCTCCGCGACGTCACCTACGACAGCGTGCTGCGGGCCCAGCGCCGGGCCTACCACGCCGCCGCGGCGCGGTGGCTGGAGGACGTCACCGAGCGCCGCCGCCGGGCCGACGAGTACGCGGCCGCCATCGCCGAGCACTACGAGCAGGCCGGGGAGGACGGGCTGGCCGCCCGCTGGTACGTGCGGGCCGGCAGCCAGGCGGCCAGGCGCTACGCCAACGGCGAGGCCGCCCGCCTCCTCGACCGGGCCGTCGAGCTGGCGCCGGAGGACGACCCCGCGCTGCGCTTCGACGCCCTCCACGCCAGGGAGGGCGTGCTCGACCGCATCGGCGAGCGGGCCGCCCAGCAGCGCGACGTCGACGAGATGATCGCCCTCGCCCCCCGGCTCGACCCCGGCCGCCAGGCCCGGCTGCTCGTCGCCCGCAGCAAGCTGGCCTTCTTCCACAGCGCCTACGACCAGCAGTCCGAGCTGGCCGGCCAGGCCGTCGAGCTGGCCCGCCGGTCGGGCTCGCTGGAGCTCGAGGGCCTCGCCCACCTGTGGTGGGGCAAGGGGCTGACCTGGCAGGGCGACCACGAGCAGGCCCGCCGCCGGCTGGAGGACGCGCTGGAGCGGACGAGGGCGGCCGGCGACGCCCTGCGCACCGGCGAGACGCTGCGCTACCTGGCCATCGTCGCCGGCAACGTCAGCGAGTTCCGGAAGGCGCTCGACCTGCTGGAGCAGGCCCGGGACGTCCACCGCGGCGTCGAGGACCTGCACGGCGAGATGCAGACGGTCGCCCAGATGGCGACCGCCTTCTACAACATGGGGGACTTCGCCTCGGCCCGGCGCTGCCTGGAGCAGGCGCTGCCCGTGTTCCGGCTGATGGGCTACCGCTACGCCGACGCCCTGGCCACGAGCAACCTCGCCATCATCGCCTTCGGCCAGGGGCACTTCGGCGAGGCGCAGCGCCTGCTGGAGGAGAGCGTCCGCCTGAGCGAGGACCTGGCCGACCGCGAGGGGCTGGCGACCTCGCTCGAGATGCTCGGCGACCTGGCCCGCTCGATCGGCGACCTCGACCTGGCCAGGGAGCGGCTGGGCCGGGCGCTGGAGCTGGCGCCGCCGACCGAGTTCCCGTACCTCGCGAGCGACGGACTGCTCCTGCTCTCCCTCGTCACCCTGGACGGCGACGACCCGGCCGGCGCGCTCGACCTCGCCGACCAGGCGCTCGACGCGGCGCGGCGGGCGGTGTCGCCGATGGCCGAGGCGAGGGCCGAGATCGGGCGCGGGTACGCGCTGCTCGCCGCCGGGTCGGCGGCCGAGGCGGGCGCCGCCTTCGCCAGGGCGGCCGACGTGCTGGAGGAGATCGGCCTGGCCAAGACCCGCTACGAGGCGCTGGCCGGGCAGGCCGCCGCCGCGCTGGCGGCGGGCGCCGCCCAGGAGGCCGTCGGGCTGGTGGAGCCGGTGCTCGACCACCTCGGCCCCGACGACCTGGAGGGGACGGTCAGGCCCGGCGAGGTCGTGCGCACGTGCTGGCGGGCGCTGTCCGCCGCCGCCGACCCGCGGGCCGACGGCGTCCGCAAGGCGGCCGGGGCGTTCCTCGACGAGATGGCGGCCCGCATCGACGACGACGGCCTCCGCGAGGCGTACCTGCACCGCGTCCCGGTCAACCGGGCGCTCGCCGGGCTCGCCGCCGGCGACGACGGGTGAACCTCGTCGGCCACGTCCACGTCGCCCTGGCGCGGGGCGCGGGCGACCCCGAGGTGTGGCTCGGGGCCATGGTCCCCGACCTCGCCCACGAGGCCGGCGCGAGCGTCGGCGACCTCGACCGGTGGTCGCCGGCCGCGGCCGAGGGCGTCCGCTGGCACCGGGCCACCGACGCCGCCTTCCACGCCGCCCCGCCGTTCCTCGCCGGCGTCCGCCGCCTGCGGGAGGACCTGCGGGCCGCCGGCCTGGGCACCGGCCCGGCCAGGGCCGTCGCCCACGCCGGGTGGGAGCTGCTGCTCGACGGCGCCCTCGTCGGCCATCGGCCGACCGTCGACGCCTACCTCGCCGCCCTCGACGTGCCCGCCGCCCGCTTCGGCGCCGGCCTCCCCGAGGGCGAGCGGGCCAGGTGGTCCTCGGCGCTCGTGCGGCGCCGCGCCGCCGGCCCGCCCGTGCTCTACGCCGACGCCGGCCGGGTCGCCGCGCTCCTCCAGCGCATCCTGGCCCGCCGCCGGGCGCTGGCCTTCGCCGCCGCCGAGGTCGACGGCGTGGCCGCCGTCCTCGCCAGCCACCAGCCGTCGGTCGAGGCCGCCGCCGCCGACGTCGTCACCGCCGCCGGCTCCTGGTGAGCCGAGGCGCCGCGGCCGCCCGTGGGCGCGACGGCGGGTGGGGCACCGGTCCGCCGGCCGGCACCCCACCCGCTCGACACCGCTAGGGCTGGTTGGCCCCGCAGCCCGGGAGCTGGAACACGCCGATGCGGGTGTGCCAGCGCACGTTCGAGGACCGCGGGTAGTACTCGTTGACGTACCAGAAGGTGCAGTCGTCGGTCGGGTCCACGTTGAGCGACGTGTAGTCGCCCCAGCGGGTGGCCCCGAGCTGGGCCCCGCCGCCGTTGACGATCACGCCCTCGCCCTGGGTCATCCGGTTGAGCACGTCACCGGCGAGGCGGCCCGTGTAGCGGATGCCCGGGTAGATGAACTCGCTCGACACGCTGTAGCCGAGGGCCAGGTTCCCGAACTTGTCCTGGGCGGCCGACCCCATCCAGCGGCTGATGCCGTCGTCGGGGGAGTAGGTGCCCTGCTGGTACACGACGGGGTTGTGGCCAGGGCTGCGGATCTCGTACCAGCGCACGCCGGCGATCGTCGTCCGCGTCTCGACCGACTGGTTGGTGACGAGCGCCTCGTGGTCGCCGAAGTTCCGGTAGGCGAGGCGCCAGGTCGGCCGCTGGCGGTACGACAGCACGTCGATGCGCTGGTCGGTGCCCCGCTGGCGGATGCAGGCCCTCGCCGTCTCCGGCGTGTGGCGGCAGGAGAAGTTCGAGTCGAACTCCTTCACCGGCAGCTGGGCCGTCCGCTCGAACCGCGACGTCGGCGGGGTGGTCCAGTCGACCTCGAACTCCCACATGTTGATGGCGTCGAACGGGGCGCCGTACGGGCCCTGGTCGTCCTGGGTGCCGACGAAGAAGTTCGGGCTGTCGGTCGGCGGCAGCCGGTCGCCGTCGAGGTCCGAGGGCAGCAGGCCGTCGCCCGGCAGGTACGGCTTGTCGGCCGGCTCGACCACGTAGCTCACGTAGCGGGCGGCCGGGTCGCCGGCCAGCATGGCGTCCCGCTCGAGGGCGTAGGCGCCCACGCCGGCGAAGGAGTCGTCCGGCGCGAACTCACGGGTCGACACGAAGTAGGCGTCGGGCCAGACCCCGTACTTCGGGTAGTCGGGGAAGTTCGGCCCGGTCGAGAAGGCGTACCGGTAGTACGAGCCGGTCGGGTCGGGCGTCGTCGAGATGGCGACGCAGTTGTAGAACGTCGGCCCGGCGGTCGTGAACTGGGTCAGGATCCAGCGGTCGGCCAGCTGGTCGTGCAGCACGACCGGGTCGCCCGAGCGGGAACGGCAGTCGCTCACGCCGAAGCCGGCCCACAGGGTGCCGAGCCGCAGGGGGCCGAGCAGCATGTTGCCGGCCTTGTCCCACACGCCCCACACCAGGTTGACCATCTCGACGTAGTGGTTCGGGCCGACGTCGCCGATCGGGTCGGGCGGGACGACCCGGGCGTCGTTGTCGTCGTTGCCCAGGCCCTCGAACGTGAGGATCGGGTCGTTGATGGCCCTCGTCCCCACGCCGGCGGTGCGCTGGAGGGCGCCGTCACCGGTGAACGACGTGCTGGTCGGGGCCGGCCCCCGCTCGGCGACCACGCTCGTCGGGCCGCTCTGCGCCGACGGGTCGGCGGCGAGCGAGCGCATCGTGGGCGACACGTCGAACGCCACGGCGGTGCCGTAGCGCGGCGCGGAAATGGCGTCCCCGGCGAACGCCGGTGTCGATGCGGCCGGCGCGCTGCTGCGCTCGGCCGCCGCCCCGGCCTGGGGGAGGACCACCACCCCGACGACGAGCGACGTCAACAGCACCCAGGACCGCCAGGTCCTCCTTCGTCGGACCATGTCCGTCCCCCTTCAGAGAGCGTGCGGGTCTGCCTCACCCGGCCCGTGGGGCGCCCCGTGTCTACACCTTCGACCCGCCGCCCGTCGCCGGGAGCCGGGCCCGGCGAGGCACCGGGCCGGCGAAAAGCCCCGCGCCCCCGCCGCACGTACTCCCGGCATGACGCGAAGGGTCGCCAGGAGTTGGGTCGTGCTCACCGCGGTGGCGCTCGTGGGCGTCGCCGCGCCGGCCCGGGCGAGCGGGCCGGCCGGCGGGACCACCGAGCGGGTCAGCGTGGCGAGCGACGGCCGCCAGGGCGACCGCATCAGCGGCCGGTTCACCGCGCCCGACGTCAGCTCCGACGGCCGGGTGGTGGCCTTCGACAGCGAGGCCAACGACCTCGTGCCCGGGGACACGAACGGCGAGGTCGACGTGTTCGCCCACGACCGCGTCACCGACCGCACCGAGCTGGTCAGCGTGAGCAGCACCGGGGCGCTCGGCGACGGGTTCTCGGACTGGCCGTCGGTGGACGCCACCGGCGACCTCGTCGCCTTCCACTCCGCGGCGGACAACCTCGCGCCGGGCGACGGCAACCACGGCCTCGACGTGTTCGTCCGGGACCGGACGGCCGAGCGGACGGAGCGGATCAGCGTCAGCCGCAACGGCCGGGACACCAACGGCCCGAGCTACTTCCCCGACATCACGCCGAACGGCCGCTGGGTGGCCTTCGTGTCCGACGCCATGAACCTCGTGCTCGGCGACACCAACCACGTCACCGACGCGTTCGTGCGCGACCGGCTGGCCGGCACGACCGAGCGGGTGAGCCTGGCCGACGACGGCGCGGAGGGGAGCTCGTCGACCACCGGCGTGGCCATCAGCGCCAACGGCCGGTGGGTGGCGCTCAGCTCGTTCGCCCCGAACCTCGTGCCCGGCGACACCAACGACGCCTTCGACGTGTTCCTCCGCGACCGGGTCACCGGCACGACCGTGCTGGTGAGCGAGTCGGTCACCGGGGGGCCGGCCGACGGGCCCAGCTCCGGCGTCGTGATCAGCGACGACGGCCGCTACGTGGCCTTCCACTCGGACGCCACCAACCTCGTCCCCGACGACACCAACGGCGCGACGGACGTGTTCGTGCGGGACGTGGCCACCGGGGTGACCGAGCGGGTCAGCGTGGCCGACGACGAGGACCAGGCCGACGGGCCGAGCGCGATCAGCGTGCACGGCGGGTCGTCCCGGCCCGACATCAGCGCCGACGGCCGGTACGTCACGTTCGACTCGTCGGCCCGCAACCTGGTGCGCGGCGACACCAACGACGCCATCGACTCGTTCCGCAGGGACCGCCTGGCCGGCACGACGGTCCGGGTGAGCGTGAGCGACGTCGAGGAGCAGGCCGACGGGGCCAGCTCCGACACCGCCGTCGACGCCAGCGGCCTCGTCGTCGCCTTCATCTCCCTCGCCCCGAACCTCGTCCGCCGGGACACGAACCGCTGCCCCGGCTTCTCCGTCCCGGGGACCTGTCCCGACGTGTTCGTGCGGGACGACCGCCCCGCCTGACCGGGCGGCCGCGCCGGGACGAGCAGCGCCGCGTCGCCCCGGTCAACCGGGGCCGGGCGGGCGGAGGCGCCAGGTCCGGTACGCGCCCCGCTCCTCGGCGAACCCGGCGGCCGTGTGCAGGCGCCGGGACGGCAGGTTCTCGTCGTCGACCAGCGCGCGCGCCCGTCGCGCCGGGCCGGCCCCGGCGAGCATCGTGGTGAGCAGCCAGCGGCCGATGCCCCGGCCGCGCTCGGCCGGGTCGACGCCGACGTCCATCACCCACACGTCGTCGCCGTCGACCGACCCGAGCACGTAGCCGACCGGCCGGGCCCCGGCCGTCGCCACGAGCCACAGCCGCGGCGCCGGCATGGCCACCCGGTCGCCGGCCAGCCGGGCGAGCACGTCGGCGCCGGCGAGGCGGTCGAGCGCGTCGACCCGGTCGGCGGTCGTCCGGTGGACGGTGGTGACGAGCGCCTCGACGGCGAGGCGGTCGGCCCCCCGGAGGCCGTCGAGCGGGGCGACGGCCAGCCCGGGGTACGGCGGGCCGGGCGCGCCCGCGACCGGGAGGCCGCGGGTCAGGAGGTGGGCGACCGCCACCTCGGCGAACCCGTGCCGCCGCAGCGCGGCGAGCCACTCGGACAGGTGGGCGACGTCGTCGGCCGGTTTCGTCTCCACGGTCGCCGAGCCCGCCGCCGCGGCGGTGGACACGACCCAGCCGGCGAAGGCGTCGAAGGCGGCGGCCCGGGTCGCCCCGTCGAGCCCGGGTCGCAGGCGCGGGGCCCACGTCGTGGCCGTGGGTCGACCCAGGGCCCCGCCCGGGTCGAGCCGCACCCACCCGGTCCCGACCTCGTCGCCGTCGGCCATGAGCACGACCGGAACGGGGGCGCCGTCGGGCCGGACCGCCCCCGACCGGCGGGCCGCGACCGCGACCGTCGTCACGCGGGGAGGCCGGCGCCCGCCACGAGCGCGTCCGTCGCGGCGCGCACGTCGGCCGGGTCGATGCCGACGTCGGCGGCCAGCGGGGCCACGAGGGCGGCGAGCGTGCCGGTGTCGCCGGCGGCCACGTCGGGGAGGAGGCGGTACCACGCCGCGCCGAGGGCGCCGACCTGCCCGTCGTCCAGGTGGCGGGCGAGCAGGCGCCGCGCGTTCACGCCCCTCCACGCGATCGACAGGCTGAGCGACGGCGTGTCGCCGAGGGTCACGCCCTCGTGGGGCCACAGCGCGGGCACGTGGAGCGCGTCGCCGGGCGCCAGCTCGACGGTGAGGTGGGGCGGGTCGGCGGACCGCAGCAACGGCGGCACGCCGTCGGCCGAGGGTCGGCCGAGGACGAGGAGGTGGTGGTCGTCGGGCACGGTCGACGGCGGCCACGCCGACCATCGCCGGGCGCCGGCGAGCTGGACGATGAAGCCGTCCTCGTGGCCGGTGTGGAACCCGATGCCGCTGCCCGGGTCCGACAGGGTGGCGACGGTCCCGTCGAGCCGCCACGGGAGGTCGACGGGCAGGAGGTCGCGCAGCCGGCGGACGCCCTCGTCCACGGCGTCGACCCGGTTCAGCAGGAGCGTCACCGGCCGGCCCCGGTCACGGAGCGCCGCCCCCCGGTCGACCAGCTCGCCGACGGGCACGCGGGCGGCGCCCGCCCCGCCCGGGTGCTCGTCGCCGGCGAGCCGGTACAGGCGGGCGACGGCCGGTGGCCGGCACCAGCCGGCGAAGGCGGCGGCCGGGTCGGTCGGGCGGCGGTCGGGTGGGACGACGCCCCGCAGGACGACCGGGTGGCGCCGCCACCAGGCGGGCAGCGACGGCGACTGGAGCGCCGGGTCGGGCAGCAGGGTCACGGCCGCCTCACGGCGCGTCGCGGAGGGCCTCCTCCGCGGCGGCCTGGAGCTCGAGGTGGGCGGGCACGCCGAGGGCCGGGCCGAGCTCGTCGAGGGTCGCGCCCTCGGCGAGCGGGCCGGCGTGGCCGAGCGCGGCGTCGAGCAGGCGGTAGGGGAGGTGCCGGAGTCGCACGGCGAGGACCGAGGCCCGCTGGCGCGCCGCCGCCTCGTCGCCGGTGACGGCGGCCGGTGACGCCGCCCACGCCATGGCCCGGCGCACGAGCCGCCTGGACGTGTGCTCGTGGCGGCCGAGGTACTCGTGCACGACGCGGCGCACGCCGGCGACGGCCGGGTCGTCGTAGGCGATGGGCACGAGGCGGTGCGGCGGCAGGCGTACGCCGTGGCGGGCCTCGTACGCGTCCCTGGCCGGCGTGCCCGGGTAGAGCCGCAGGTCGGAGAACACGCAGTCGGCCGGGAACGTCCCCACGAGGTCGGTGCGCCGGAGGAACCGCCAGTTGGCCTCCAGGTCGGCCAGCGTCATCTCCGGCTCGAACATGATGAAGTCGAGCCCCACGGCGATCCGTTGCGCGGCGAGGAGGGCCAGCGCCCGCTCGTTCATCTCGACCGTCGTCCACTTGTTGAAGCGCTCGAGGCTGGCGTCGTTGCCCGCCTCGATGCCGATCTCGAGGAACGCGCAGCCGAGCGCGGCCAGCCGCGGGAGCACGTCGGCATGCCGGACGACGTGGTCGGCGGTCGCCGTCCCCGACCACGTGATCGACGGGTCGAGGGCGTGGATGGCCTCGGCCAGCTCGACGGTGCGGCGGCTCCGCACGAACAGGTTGGCGTCCTGGAACACGACGTGGCCGAAGGGCTCGTCCTCGTAGCGCTCGCGCAGCTCGGCCATGAGGGACGGCACCGAGCGGGCCCGCCACCGCGGGCTCATGACGACGATCGAGCAGAACGAGCACCGCTTCGGGCACCCGCGGCTGCTCACGACGGCGACGGTCCGCACGGTGCGGCCCGTGCGCGGCTGGGTGAAGCTGAGGTACGGCGACGACGCGAGCACGTCGACGACGGGATGGAGCAGGCGGTCCTGGTCGAGCACGTCGTCGGGCCCGGCGCAGGCGTCGCCCGGGCCGTAGGCGACGCCCGGCACGTCGGGCCGGTCGACCCCGTCGGCCCAGGCGTCGACCAGCGACCCGAACGGCAGCTCGCCCTCGTTACGGACGACGGCGTCCACCTGGGGGAAGTCGCGGAGGACCTCCCGCCACATGATCGACGCGTGGTAGCCGCCGAGGACGATCCGCGTCGCCGGCGAGGCGGCGAGGACGGCGTCGACGATCGCCATCGTGGCGAGGAACGTCTCGGTGTACGTGGTCAGGCCGACGACGTCGTACCCGCCGAGCAGGCCGGCCGCCGCGAGGTCCGCCGGCGTCGGGTCCACGGCGACGGCGAGGTCGTGGACGTCCACGTGGTGGCCGCGGGCCCTGGCCTCGCTGGCCAGGTACCCGAGCCCGAGCGGGACCGTGAGGCGGGAGTCGTCCGCCGAGGTCGGGTCGGGCGGGTTCACGAGGGCGATCCGGGACCTCGGGTGCGGCGGGTTGGCCGGCGTCCGGCGCGACGCGGCCGGAGCGTCCGGTCCGCGCAGGGCGACCGGCGTGGCGCTCACCCCGGCTCCTCCACGAGGAGGCCGCGGTCGGTGAGCTGCTCGACGAACCGCCCGACCGACGCGCGGGCCTCGTCCACGCCCCGTTCCCAGGCGACGGCGAGGGCCGATGCCGCCGCGTCGAGGTCGCCGCCCTCGTCGGCGAGGCGCAGCCAGGTCTCCGAGCCGCGCCGGTTCAGCCGGGCGACCCGACCGTCCGGCGGGACGAGGTACACGACGCCCTGCTCGACCACGACCTCGAGGTCCGGCGGCGGCCCGACCCTCACGACGCGACGGCCTCGGGCACGGCGCCGGCCAGCCGGCGGGCGTCGGCCAGCAGCGCCTCGGTGCGCGCGGTCGTGGCGAGGGCGTCGAGCACCTCGCCGGGGTCGGCGGTCGCGAGGGTGCCGGGGTCGCAGGCGAGGAGCTCCTCGACGAGGCGGTACGGGAGGTGCCGGAGCCGGACGGACAGCGAGCGCCCGCGCTGGGCGTCGGCCGGCGGGGTCGTG
>DASWMK010000002.1 GCA_036399815.1 Acidimicrobiales bacterium | reverse complement strand
GGCCAACGGCGGGCGGCCACCGCGCCCCGCCGCCGACCTCCGTCCCGCCGGCCCCTCGCCGCCCGCCTGGCCGGCGCCGTCCTCGCCCCGTTCGTCGCCCCCCGCCGCCCGGCCCCCCGGGCGACCGGACGCTCCGCCGGGTCGGGCCCGGCCGCCCGCACCGTCGTCGCGCCCCGCCGGGCCCCGGACGCCGCGCGCCGCACGCCCGCGACCGCGCCTCGCCGCACCCCCGAGGCCGCCCACCGGCCCGGCGCCATCGCCGCGCGCCGCTCCGCCGACGCCGCCGGCCGATCCGCCCCCACCGTCGCCCCCCGCCGCATCGCGGACCCCGCCGGCCGGTCCGGCGCCGCGACCTCGCCCCGCCGCACCGCCGACCCGGCCCGCCGGTCCGGCGCCGGGGCCACCTCCCCTCGCCGCCCCGCCGACCCCGCCGGCCGGCCGGGCGTCGCCACCTCGTCCCGCCGCACCGCCGACCCGGCCCGCCGGCCCAGTGTCGCGACCTCGCCCCGCCGCGCCGCCGACCCGGCCCGCCGGTCCGGCTCCACCGCCGCACCCCGTCGCGCCGGCGGCTCGCCCCGCCCGACCGGGGCGTCGACCCGCAACCTCGTCCCGCGCCGCACCGCCGGCCCCTCCCGCCGGTCGGGCGCCACCGCCACCGCGCCCCGCCGGCAGGCCCGGCCGGCGGCCCGGCGCACCGCCCGGGCCCGGCCCGACCGGGCGGCCGGCGACAGCCGGCGCCGCCTGATCGGCCTCGTCGTCCTCTTCGCCCTGGCCTTCGCTGCCGTCGTCGGCCGGCTCGGCGTCCTCCAGGTCATCGAGCCGGGCCGCTACGTCGCCTGGGGCGCGTCGCAGCGGACCGTCACCCGCGTCCTCCCGGCCGAGCGGGGGGCGATCCTCGACCGCACCGGCGCCGAGCTCGCCATCTCCGTCCCCCAGACGACCGTGTGGGCCGACCCCCGCCTCGTGCGCGACCCGATCGGGACCGCCGCCCGCCTGGCCGCCGCCCTCGACCTCGACGACGACGCCCGCGCCGAGCTCAGCGCCCGCCTGTCCGACCCCGACCGGCGCTTCGCCTACGTCGCCCGCCAGGTGAGCGACGAGGTCGCCGCCCGCGTCCGGGGCCTCTCGCTCCCGGGCGTGTACTTCCTCGAGGAGAGCCGCCGGTTCTTCCCGTCGGGCGACGTGGGCCGGTCCGTCCTCGGCTCGGTCGACATCGACAACCGCGGGGTCGCCGGCCTGGAGGAGCAGTACGAGGACGTCCTCGCCGGCCGGCCCGGCGAGCTGGTGCTCGAGCGCGACCCGGACGGGCGGACGATCCCCTTCGGGCACCACGAGGTCCGCCCGGCCGAGCGGGGCGACGACCTCGTGCTCACCCTCGACCGCGCCATGCAGTACGAGACCGAGCGCCAGCTGGTCGACCAGGTGCTGGCCACCGGGTCGAAGGGCGGCATCGCCGTCGTCACCCGGCCGGCGACCGGCGAGATCCTGGCCCTCGCCAACGTCACCGTGCCGGCGCCGGGGGAGTGGCCGGAGCCGTCGTCGGCCAACGCCGCGCTCGTGAACGTGTTCGACCCCGGCTCGGTGGCGAAGATCGTGACCGTCGCCGCCGCGCTGGAGGAGGAGGTCGCCACCCGGGACACCGTCCTCCAGGTGCCGTGGTTCCTCCAGGTGTACGACCACCGCTTCACCGACCACGACCAGCACCCCGTGATGGCCTGGTCGGTTGGCGACATCGTCGCCACCTCGTCCAACATCGGGACGATCATGCTGGCCCAGTCCCTCGGCGCGGAGCGCTTCGACGACTACCTCCACCGCTTCGGCCTCGGCCGGCCGACCGGGCTCGGCTTCCCCGGCGAGTCCGCCGGCCAGATGCAGGGCGACCCCGAGGACTGGTGCGGCACCTGCCTCGCGTCCCAGGCCATCGGCCAGGGCATCAGCGTGACGGCCGTGCAGATGCTGGCGGCGATGAACGTCATCGCCAACGGCGGCGAGTACGTCGCCCCCCGCCTCGTGGCCGCCACCGTGGATGACGAGGGCGTCGAGCACCCCGCCGCCCGGCCGGTGACCCGCCGGGTGCTGCGGCCGGAGACGGCGGCGGCGATGACCGACATGCTCGTCCAGGTCGTCGACGACGCCGAGGGCACCGGCACCCTGGCCGCCATCGACGGCTACACCGTCGCCGGCAAGACGGGCACCGCGCGCAAGCCGCTGCCGACCGGCGGTTACCAGGACGCCGACGGCAACTACCACTACGCCTCCACCTTCGCCGGGTTCGTGCCGGCCGAGGACCCGCAGCTGTCGGTCCTCGTCGTGCTGGACGAGCCGACCAACGGCTACTACGCCAGCCAGGTGGCGGCGCCGCTGTTCTCGTCGCTGGCCCGCTACGCCCTCCGCCGCTTCGACGTCCCCCCGGCCGCCCCCGCCGCCGGCACCACGCCGGCGACGACGGCGACGACGGCGCCCGCCCCCGGCGCCGTGCCGACCCTGCCCGGCTACGTGCGGGCCGCGCCGGCCGTCGCCCCGGCCCCGCCGTCCACGACGACCAGCCCGACCCTGGCCGACCCGGCGACGGCGACCGGCACGACGGCGACGACCGCGCCGACGGCGACGGCGACCACCGCCACCACCGCGCCGCCGGCCGGGACCGCGCCACCGACGACCGCCGCGCCACCGACGACGGTCCCCTAGGCGATGCGCCTCGACCGCCTCGTCGACGCGGTGGCGGGCGCCACCCCGGTGCTGGCCGGCCGCATGGCCGTGGCCGGCGACGCCGCCGCCGCCGACGTCGTCGCCGTCACCCACGACTCCCGCGCCGCCCGCGCCGGCACCCTGTTCTGCTGCATCCCCGGCGAGCGGGCCGACGGGCACGACTTCGCCGGCGACGCCCTCGCCGCCGGCGCCGTCGCCCTCCTGTGCGAGCGGGCCCTGCCCTTCGCCGTCCCCCAGGTGCTCGTCGCCGACGCGAGGGCGGCGACGGGGCCGTTCGCCGCCGAGGTCGCCGGCCACCCGTCCCGGCGCCTCAGGGTCGTCGGCGTGACCGGCACCAACGGGAAGACGACGACGACCCACCTGCTACGGTCCGTCCTCGAGGCCGCCGGCTGGCCCACCGGCGTGATCGGCACCCTGAGCGGGGTGCGCACCACGCCGGAGGCCCCCGAGCTCCAGGCCCGGCTGGGCGCCATGGCCGACGGGGGCGCCGTCGCCGTCGCCATGGAGGTGTCGTCGCACGCGCTGGCCCTGCGCCGCGTCGACGGCACCCGCTTCGCCGTGGCGGTCTTCACCAACCTGAGCCGTGACCACCTCGACTTCCACCCGACGATGGAGCACTACTTCCAGGCCAAGGCCCGGCTGTTCGAGCCGGACCTGGCCGAGCGCGCCGTGGTGAACCTGGACGACCCGCACGGCCGCCTCCTGCGGGACGCGGCGACCATCCCGACGGCGGCCTACACCATGGCCGACGCGGGCGACCTCGCCGTCGGCCCGACCTCGTCGACGTTCACCTGGCGGGGCCGCCCGGTGCGCCTCCCCCTCGGCGGCCGGTTCAACGTGAGCAACGCGCTCGCGGCGGCGACGGCGGCCGAGGTGCTCGGCCTCGACCCGCCGACGATCGCCGCCGGCCTCGCCACCGCCGGCCCCGTGCCCGGCCGGTTCGAGCCGGTCGACCGTGGGCAGCCGTTCACCGTCCTCGTCGACTACGCCCACACCCCCGACGGCCTCGACCAGGTGCTGGCCGCCGCCCGTGAGCTGGCCCGCCCGCCGGCGCGGGTGCTCGTCGTGTTCGGCTGCGGTGGCGACCGGGACCGCACCAAGCGCCCGGCGATGGGCGCGGCCGCCGTCGAGGGCGCCGACCTCGCCGTGCTGACCTCCGACAACCCCCGCCACGAGGACCCGCTGGCCATCATCGACGAGGTCCGCAAGGGCGTGCCGGCCGGCGCGCCGCTCGTCGTCGAGCCCGACCGGCGGGCGGCCATCGCGGTCGCCGTCGGCGAGGCGCGGCCGGGCGACGTCGTCGTCGTCGCCGGCAAGGGCCACGAGACCTACCAGGACCTGGGCGACCGGGTCGTCCCCTTCGACGACCGGGTCGTCGCCGGGGAGGCGCTGGAGGCGGCCGGGCCGTGGTGAACCTGCTGCTCGCGGCGAGCGTGTCCCTGGCCGTGTCCCTCGTCGGGACCCGGTTCCTCATCGACTGGCTGCGGGCCCACCGCGTCGGCCAGCCCATCCGCGAGGACGGCCCGCAGGGCCACTTCAAGAAGGCCGGCACGCCGACCATGGGCGGGGTCGGCATCGTGGCCGGCGCCCTCGTCGGCTACCTCGCCGGCCACCTGCGCAGCGGCGTGATCTTCACGAGAGCCGGGATCCTCGTCATGCTCGCCATCGTCGGCGGCGGCGCCGTCGGCCTGGTCGACGACTGGATCAAGGTGTCGAGGGAGCGCAACCTCGGCCTGACGAAGACGGCCAAGCTGGGCGGGCTGCTCGTGGTCGGCGTGGCCTTCGGCGTGCTGGCCGTCGAGTGGGCCAACGTCCGCACCGAGCTGACGTTCACCAGGGTCGGCACGATCGGCCTCCAGCTCGGGGCCGCCGGCTTCGTGGTGTGGGCCGTGCTCACCGTGCTCGCCACCACGAACAGCGTGAACATCACCGACGGCCTCGACGGCCTGGCCGCCGGCTCGTCGGCGTTCACGTTCATGGCCTACACGGTCATCGCCTTCTGGGCCTTCCGCCACCCCGAGGTCTATGAGATCCCCCAGGCCCTCGACCTGGCCATCGTGGCGTCGGCCATGCTCGGCGGCTGCGCCGGGTTCCTCTGGTGGAACGCCGCCCCGGCCCGCATCATCATGGGCGACACCGGGTCGCTCGCCATCGGCGCCGGGCTGGCCGCGCTCGCCCTCGTCACCTCGACCCACCTGCTGCTGCCCATCGTCGGCGGGCTGTTCGTGCTCGAGATGGTGTGCGTCCTGCTCCAGGTGGCGTCGTTCCGGCTGACCAGGCGCCGGATCTTCCGCATGGCGCCGATCCACCACCACTTCGAGCTGGCCGGCTGGCCGGAGACGACCGTCATCATCCGCTTCTGGATCCTCGCCGGGCTGCTCACCGCCCTCGGCCTCGGGCTGTTCTACGCCGACTTCGTCAGCACGGGGGCGCTCGACTGATGCCGCGGGCGCTGGTCGTCGGTTTCGCCGTCACCGGCGACGCCGTCACCCGGGCGCTGGCCCGCAGGGGCTGGGAGGTCGTCGTCGTCGAGGACCGGCCGGGGCCGTCGTTCGCCGACGACGTCGCCGCCGCCGGGGCCGAGCCGGCCGCCGGCCCGCTCGACGCCGTGATGGCGGCCGTCGACCTCGTCGTCCCCAGCCCCGGCGTGCCGTCCCACCACCCGGTGTTCGCGCTGGCCGCGGACGCGGGCGTGGACGTCGTGTCCGAGCTGGAGCTGGCCGCCTGGTGGGACGACCGCCCCATCGTCGCCATCACCGGCACCAACGGCAAGACCACGGTGACCGTGCTGACCGAGGCGGCGCTGAACGCCTCCGGCGTCGTCGCCCTGGCCGCCGGCAACACCGACGTGCCCCTCGTCGCCGCCATCGACCGGCCCGACGTCGAGGTGTTCGTGGTCGAGGGCTCGTCGTTCCGCCTCGACCGCACCCGCACGTTCCGGCCCCGGGTCGGGACGTGGCTGAACGTGGCCCCCGACCACCTCGACGCCCACGGCTCCTACGAGGCGTACGTGGCCGCCAAGGCGCGGATCTGGGCGGCCCAGGGTCCGGACGACGTCGCCGTGGCCAACGCCGACGACGAGGTGGTGATGGCCCACGCCCGCCGGGCGCCGTCCCGGGTGACGACGTTCGGGCTGGGGGAGGGGGCCGACCACCGGCTGGACGGCGACGCGCTGGTCCTCGCCGGCGGCGACGTGCTGGCCCGCACGCCGGAGCTGTTCAGGAGCCTGCCCCACGACGTGGCCAACGCCCTCGCCGCGGCGGCGACGGCGCTGCCGGCCGGGGCCACCGTCGAGGGCGCCCGGTCCGCCGTCGTCGCCTTCCGGGGCCTCCCCCACCGCGTGGCGCTCGTCGGCGAAGCTGGCGGCGTGCGGTGGTACGACGACTCGAAGTCGACCACCCCGCACGCCGCGCTCGCGGCCGTGCGGGGGTTCGGCTCGGTCGTGCTCGTGGCCGGCGGCCGCAACAAGGGGGTCGACCTCCGCCCCCTCGTCGAGGCGGCCGACCGGGTCAGGGCCGTCGTGGCCATCGGCGAGGCGGCCGGCGAGGTGGCCGGCGCGTTCGCCGGCGTCCGGCCCGTGACCGTGGCCGGGTCGATGGACGAGGCGGTGGCGGCGGCCGCCCGCCTGGCCCACCCGGGCGACGCGGTCCTCCTGTCGCCGGCCTGCGCCTCGTTCGACTGGTACCGCTCCTACGCCGAGCGGGGCGACGACTTCGCGAGGGCCGTCCGGGAGGTGGTCGGGTGACGACCACCGCGGTCGAGACCCGCCGCCGGCCGGGCACCTACCTCGTGCTGCTGGCCCTGATCGCCGCGCTGAACGTGGTCGGGCTCGTCATGGTGCTGTCGGCGTCGTCGGTCGAGGCCCTCCACGAGGAGGGCTCGTCGTGGCGCTACTTCAACCGCCAGGTGGTGTGGGTCGCCCTCGGCGCCGTCGTGCTCGCCCTCACCCTCCGCGTCGACTACCGGCAGTGGCGGCGCTGGACGGGCCTGCTGCTGCTCGGCTCGTTCCTGCTGCTCGTGCTCGTCCTCGTGCCCGGCGTCGGCATCACCGTGAACGGCGCCACCCGCTGGCTCGGCTGGGGCCCGCTCGGCATCCAGCCGTCCGAGATCGCCAAGCTGGCCCTGCTGCTGTGGACGGCGAACCTGATGGCCCGGCGGGAGCGCTACGTCGCCGACCCCCGGCTCACGCTCGTCCCCACCGTGCTCGTGCTCGGGGTGTTCGCCGGGCTCGTCCTCGCCCAGCCCAACCTCGGCACCACGCTCGTGCTCGGGTCGATCGTGGTCGTCGTGCTGTTCGTCGCCGGCGTGCCGCTGCGCCCGCTCGGGGCGACGGTCGGCCTCGGCGCCGTGGCGGCGACGGCCCTCGCCCTGGGCGCCGGCTACCGCAGGGCCAGGCTGACCGCCTTCCTCGACCCGTGGGCCGACCCCGGCAACACCGGCTACCAGACCATCCAGTCCCTGGTCGGCATCGCGTCCGGGGGGCTGGCCGGCACCGGGCTCGGGGCCAGCCGGGCGAAGTGGGGGTTCCTGCCCTACGCCCACACCGACTTCATCTTCGCCGTCATCAGCGAGGAGCTCGGCCTGATCGGCGGGGTGCTCGTCGTCGGCCTGTTCGTCGCCCTCGGCGTGCTCGGCCTGCGGGCCGCGCTGCTCGCCCCCGACCGGTTCGGGATGCTGGTGGCCGCCGGCATCACCGCCTGGTTCCTCGTGCAGGCGTTCGTGAACATCGGCGCCGTCATCGGCGTCCTGCCGATCACCGGCGTGCCCCTGCCGTTCGTGTCCTTCGGCGGGTCGTCGCTGCTCGTCGGCATGGCCGCCGCCGGCGTCCTCCTCAACGTCGCCCGCCAGGCCGGGTAGCGGTGGCGGGCACCTGGGCGATCGTCGCCGGCGGCGGCACCGCCGGGCACGTCCTCCCCGGCCTGGCCATCGCCAGGGCGCTCGTCGACGCCGGCCACGACCCGTCCGCCATCCACTTCGTGGGCAGCGAGCGGGGCATCGACGCCACCCTCGTCCCGCGCGCCGGGTTCGGGCTGACCGTCCTGCCCGGGCGGGGCATCCAGCGGCGGCTCACCCCGGCCAACCTGGGCGCGGCGTGGGGCCTCGCCCGCGCCTTCGCCACGGCGATCCGCCTCGTCCGCCGCCACCGCCCCGCCGTGGTCGTCGCCCTCGGCGGCTACGCCAGCCTGCCGTGCGGGCTGGCCGCCGTGCTCTGGCGGGTGCCGATCGTCGTGGCCGAGGCGAACGCGCTGCCCGGTGCCGCCAACCGGGTCCTCG
>DASWMK010000001.1 GCA_036399815.1 Acidimicrobiales bacterium | reverse complement strand
GGCGGCGGGCCACCGGCGCTCGGAGGGGGCGGCGGGCCACCGGCGCTCGGAGGCGGCGGCGGGCCACCGGGGTCGGGGGCGGGGGTGGGCTCGGGGGGGGCGGGGCGGCCGGCGGCTTCGTCGTCGTCGGGGCTCGGGAGGGGGCCGTCGGCCGGGGAGCCGAGGCCGGCGTCGGGCGCGGCCCAGCCGGGCTCGTCCTTGGAGGGCCCGCCGCCCGGCGACGCGCCCGGCGACGCCGACACCGGGTCGGGGACGGGGCGCTCGAGCCCGCGCCCGCAGCCGATGCAGAACCGGGACCCCGGGGGGCTCATCGAGGCGACGACCTCCCGGTCCTCGCCGCACTGCTCGCAGCGCATCTGCTCCCCTCTCAGCCGGGCGTCCGGCGCGCAGCGTACGTGACGGGCGCCCTCAGGAGCCGGACTCGCCCCGGGCCTCCGGCGGCCGGAGGTCGACCCGCAGCACGAGGAAGCCGTCCTCGATCGACCCGGTCGCGTCGCCGATGATGGCGAAGTCCTGGAAGTCGATCTGGGCCTGGCGGACGAACTTGGTCCGCTCCTCCCCCGCCACCGGTGGCAGGGGACGGGCCCGCACGGCGGCGGCCCGCTCGCGGAACCGCTGGATCATGGCGTCGACGTCGAAGCCCTCGGCCATCGCCGCCACCGTACCGGCCCCGCTACGCCCGGCTGGGCGCCTCCTCGGCGGCGGCCTCGTCGCCGTCCTCGTCCGCCTGCCGGGACGGCCGGGTCACCCACCAGTACCGCACGGTCAGCACGGTCAGCAGGAAGGCGACGACGAGCAGGCCGGCGATGATCCGCCAGATCGTCTCGGCGGTCTCGTCGTCGGTGCCGTCCTCGGTGGCCGCCGGCTGGCGCACGCTCGTCGGCACCGTCACCACGGTCGGCTCGGTCGTCTGCGCCGACGCCGGCGCCGCCGCGCCCAGCCCGACCACCAGCGCGAGGACGACCGCCGCCATGGCGGCCGACCACCTGCCTCTCGCGCTCCGCATGGACCTCCTCCTGCCCAACCGCCCCGGGGCGATGCGGGATCGTAGTGGCCGACGGCCCCGTCATCGCTGGTGCCGCGGGCACGACCACGTCGTCCGGCCGCCCACCGTGCGGCGCACGAGCGGCTCGCCGTCGCGCGGGCAGCGGCCACCGGGGCGGCGCTCGGCCTGGAGGTCGCCGGTGTGGCTCCCGCCCCGCTCGATCAGGGTGGCGACGGTGGCCCTCAGGTGCCGGTGGAGACGCCGCAGCTCGGCCGGCGACAGCGACCGGGCCGGCCTCGCCGGGTCGATCCCCGCCCGCCACAGCGCCTCGTCGGCCAGCAGGTTGCCGATGCCGGCCACCCTGGCCTGGTCGAGCAGGCGGGCCTTCACCGGCGCGGCGCTGTCCCGCAGCACGGCGGCCAGCTCGGACGGCCGGACGGCCAGGGCGTCGACCCCCAGCCGGCCCTCGTCGGGGTCGAGGGTGACGCCGCCCAGCCGCCGGGGGTCGCGGACCCGCAGGTCGCCGCCGTCGGCGAAGCGGACGGTGAACCGGTCCCACGCCTCCTCGGCCCGCAGGCTCGAGTAGAGGAGCTGGTCGACGCCGGCCCGGCCGTCGACGAGGAGGCGCCCGGTCATCCCGAACCGCAGGCCGAGGACGGGCCCCTCGCCGTCGGCGTCGAGCAGGAGCACCTTGCCGGTGCGGCGGGCGGCGACGAACGACCGGCCGGCCAGCGCCGAGGCGACGACCTCCGCGGTCAGCCCGCCCTTCAGGTACCAGGCGTCGGGGGCGACGACCTCGGCGACCGGCCGGTGCAGCGCCCGCTCGGCCAGGCGGCGGTAGGCCTCGACCTCGGGCAGCTCGGGCACGGCGGCCGGCTCAGCGGGGCGCCGGCCACCACGGCGCGCCCCGGCGGCCCACCGGCCGGCGGGCGCCGGAGGCGGCGGCGACCGGGCGCGAGGCGGCGGCGACCGGCCGCGCCGCCGGCCCGCCCGCGGCCCGGACGGCGATCGGCGCCCGCCCGGTGAGCACGGCGACCCGCTCCTCCTGGCGGCGGGTGACGGCCACGACGACGGCGACCGACAGCGCCCAGGCGGCGACGGCGAGCACGTCCGACGCCACCTCCAGCCGCGCCTCGGCGACCAGCTCGCCCGGGGTCGTCCCCTCGCCGGCCCGGATGGCCACGGCCACGACGGCGAGGACGGCCGACGCCACCGCCGCCGCCCACCACGCGTGCACGACGGCCCCGACCGGCACCGACCACCAGCCGTCGCCCGGGGTGGCCGGGAGCGAGGGCGACGAGGCCCGCCAGGTGTCGTCGACGACGGCCTTCGGCCGGACCACCTGGAGCCCGGGGACGAGCCACGACCACGTCGCCCACCTGGGATCGAGGCGCAGCCCCCTCGCCCCGAGGGCGGGCAGGTTGCGGTAGGCGGTGTCCAGCCACCGCACGGCGACCACCAGCGCGGCGCCCGCCGCGAGCAGCCCGGCGACGGCCAGCGCGTCCTGCCACGTGCCGGCGTCCCGCACCCGGTCGGCGGCGGCCGCCGTCGGCGCCTCCTCGGCGGCGGCCAGGGTGGCGAGCCGCACGACGTCGGCGACCGTGTGGGCGGCCCACACCGTGGCGGCGACGACCAGCGCCGCCCGCGCCCACGCCGCCCGCTCGGCGAGCGGGTGCCACCGGGGGTCGGCGGGCGAGCCGTCCGGCCACTCGGGCGGGAGAGGCCGGTCGTCGTCGACGGCGGGCGGGGGGATGGCCGTCCCGCACGTCACGCACCAGCGGTCGGCCGGGCCGGCCGGGTTGGCGCACCCCGGGCATCGCACGGCGGCGACGCTAGCGACCGCCGGGCGCGCCGGGGCTCAGTGCGACTGGAGGACGGCGTCGTCGCGGAAGTCGGCGAACAGCCCGGCCGCCTGCGGCCTCGTGTAGACGACCGACGCCGAGCCGTACCAGCCGGCGACGGCCGGCATCGTGGCGTTGCGCACCCTCGCCGGGTCGAGCGACAGCGCCGTGCGGCCGAGGTGGTACAGCTCCCGCACGCCGAGCCCGTCGATGCGGACGTGGCGGAGCAGCACGGACAGGTAGCGCAGGGTGTCGGCCGCGCCCGTGCCCCGCCCCCGCAGGTCGGTCAGCGCCGAGAGCAGCAGGTGGGCCTGCATGGTCGTGCGGTCGAGGTCGCCGCTCGGCAGGTGGCGGTTGCGGCTGAACGCCAGCGCCTGCGCCCCGTTCATCGTGGTCGGCCCCTGCTGGAAGTAGGCCCCCGAGTTCGGGTCGGCCATGGCGAAGGGGACGTCGACGTGGACGCCGCCCAGCTCGTCGACCATGCGCTGGAGCCCGTCGAAGGTCGTGGCGATCACGATCGACACCGGCGCGCCCGTCAGCCGGCGCACCACCTCGGCCTGGAGGGCGGCGCCGCCGTAGCGGTAGGCGTCGTTGATCTTCGCCATCCCCCGGCCCGGGATGTCGACCATCGTGTCCCTCGGGATGTTGAGGATCGTCCCGGCGCCGGCCTCGGCGTTGATGCCGACGAGGTGCAGCGCGTCGCCCCTCGCCCCCTCGAGCCCGCCCCGCTCGTCGCTGCCCACGAGCAGGACGAACAGCGGGGCGTCGGGCCGGTCGACGAAGGAGGCCGAGTCCTCGACCATCGTGAACGTGGCCCACGTGGCTCCCGCCACCACCCGGGGCAGCAGGGTGCCGACCACGGCGACGACGACCGCCAGCCCCCAGGCGGTGGCCCGTCGCCGGATCACGCCGCCTCCTCGACCTGGCGCTGGACCGACATGGCGTAGCTCTCGATGCGCCAGCCGCCGTCGGCCGGGGCCAGGGTGAGCTCGCCGAGGCGGTTCACCTTCACGGTCCTGCCGTCGGCCGTCTCGCCCTGCACGTCGACCAGCAGCCCGACCGTCACGAGCTCGACCGAGCCGGACGGGCCGGCCAGCGCGGTCAGCCGCAGGTCGGCCACCGGGCGCACGACGGGCCGCGCCGCCGGCAGCCCCTCGTCCACCAGGGTGGCGCGGTCGTCGCCGAGGAGGCGCTGCTCGGCCGCGCCCGTGAACAGGTCGCGCACGCCGTCGGCGGCGGCGCCGTGCGACATCGGGTCGATGGTGGCCCGCTGGACGTAGCTGGCGACCACGCCGACCACGGCCTCCTCGACGGCGGCCGGCAGCTCCGCCGGCCCGGCCCCCGACTCGACCAGCTCGATGCCCGAGACGTGGACGTCGAGGTCGGGCGCGGCGGGGACGGTCTGCGGCGGCCGCTCGCCCTCGGCCGTCGTCGTCGGGCGGGCGCGGGACAGCTCGGTGGGCGGCGACTCGCCGCCGGAGCGGGCGACGACGGCGACGATCAGCGCCAGGCCGAGGACGACCACGCCGCCGTACAGGAGCGCCGAGCGCCGCCGCACCACCCCTCCAGCATGGTCGCCGGAGGCGCCACCGGGGTGGACCCCCGGGGCGTCGTGCCTAGCCTGCCCGGCCATGGAGACGCGCCGGATCGGGGAGCTCGAGGTGTCGGTCGTCGGCCTCGGGTGCAACAACTTCGGGGGCCGCATCGACGAGGAGCGGTCCCGGGCGGTGGTCCACGCCGCCCTCGACGCCGGCGTCACCCTGTTCGACACGGCCGACGTCTACGGGAGCACCCGCAGCGAGGAGTACCTGGGTCGCGCCCTCGGCCGGCGGCGGGACGAGGCCGTGATCGCCACCAAGTTCGGCGCCCAGCTGGGCGACGACCCGGCCCACGGCGGCGGCCACCCCCGGTGGGTCCGCCAGGCCGCCGACGGCAGCCTCCGCCGCCTCGGCGTCGACCACATCGACCTCTACCAGCTGCACCGCCCCGACCCGGACGTCCCCGTCGAGGACACCCTCGGCGCCATGCACGAGCTGGTCGTCGCGGGCAAGGTGCGGGTGATCGGCCACTCCAACTTCTCGGCCGAGCAGGTCGACGAGGCGGCCGCGGCGGCCGTGCGCGAGGCCGTCACGCCGTTCGCCAGCGCGCAGAACCACTACAACCTCCTGGCCAGGGCGATCGAGCGGGACGTGATCCCCGCCTGCCAGCGCCACGGCCTGGCCATGCTGCCGTACTTCCCGCTGGCGAGCGGGCTGCTGACCGGCAAGTACCGGCGGGGCGAGGAGGCGCCCGACGGCACCCGGGTGGCGACCATGGACCCGTCGAGGGCCGAGCGGCTGCTGAGCGACCGCCACTTCGACGTCGTCGAGCGGCTCGAGGAGCTCGCCACGAGCCGGGAGCGCACCCTGCTCGAGCTGGCCATGTCCTGGCTGGCCGCCCAGCCGACGGTGGCGTCGGTGATCGCCGGCGCCACCCGGCCCGAGCAGGTGCGCGACAACGTCGCCGCGGTCGGCTGGCACCTGTCCGACGACGACCTGGCCACCATCGACGACCTCAGCGCGCCCGCGCTCGAGGAGGGCTGAGCGCCCGGCTCAGCCGAGGGCCTGGAGCACGTCGGCGACGAGGTCGTCGGGGTGCTCGAGGCCGACGGAGATGCGGACGGTGCCGGGCGTGATCCCGTCCACGGCCAGCTCCTCGTCGGTGAACTGGGCGTGGGTGGACGAGGCCGGGTGGGTGACGAGGGTCTCGGGGCCGCCGAGCGAGGGCGCCATCTGGGCGATCCGCAGCGACTCGACGAACCGCGCCCCCGCCTCGAGGCCGCCGGCCGCGTCGAAGGCCAGGATCCCGCCCGGCAGGTCCATCTGCCGCTTGGCCAGGTCCCGCTGCGGGTGGGAGCCGAGCCCCGGGTAGCGGACCTCGGCGACGGCCGGGTGGCCCTCCAGCGCCTCGGCCAGCTGCTGCGCGCTGGCCGACTGGCGGGCGACCCGCACGGGCAGGGTGCGCAGCCCCCGCAGCCCGTTCAGCGCGTCGTAGGGCGACGCGTTCGCGCCCTGGAGCACGGCGAAGGGCCACAGCGCGGCGACGAGGTCGCGACTGCCGGCCACGACCCCGAGGCTGGCGTCGTTGTGGCCGGACAGGCCCTTGGTCGCCGAGTGGACGACGAGGTCGACGCCGTGCTCGATCGGGCGCTGGGCCACCGGGGTGGCGAAGGTCGAGTCGACGGCCGTGAACGGCCCCTCGATGGCGCCGAGCTCGTCGAGGTCGACGAGGTCGAGGCGGGGGTTGGCCGGCGTCTCGGCGTAGACGAGCACCGTCCGGCCGGGCTGCACGGCGGCGGCGAAGGCGCCCGGCCGGGTGCCGTCGACCAGCGTGACGTCGATGCCCATCCGCGGGCACAGCGCCTCGAAGAGGTGGCGGGTGCCGCCGTAGAGCTGGCGCTGGGCGACGACGTGGTCCCCGGTGGAGCACAGCGCGAGCACCACGCCGGTGATGGCACCCATCCCGGAGGCGTAGGCCCTGGCCGCCTCCGCGCCCTCCAGCGCGGCGACCGCCTCCTCGAAGGCGCTGACCGTCGGGTTGCCGTACCGGCTGTAGAAGCGGTCCTCGCCCGGCTGGCGGGTCGCCATGCGCCGGCTGTCCTCGACCGTCGGCGTGCGGAACGTGGTGGTGGCGTAGAGCACGGGCGCGAGCGACGTCTCGTCGGCCGACCGGCCGGCCTGCACCGCGGTGGTCTCGATGTGGGCGGGGCGGTCGGTCATGGGCGCTTCTCCACGGTCTCGAGGAACGGGACCAGCGCCGCCGCCACCTGGTCGGTGTCCAGGAGGAAGGCGTCGTGGCCGTGGGGGCTGTCGATCTCGGCGTAGGCGGCGGGGGCGCCGGCGGCGACCAGCCCGTCGGCGATGGCCTGCTGCTGGGCCGGCGGGAACAGGATGTCCGATCGGATGCCGACGGCCAGCACCGGGCACCGCACCCGCCCGAGGGCGGACGGCACGCCGCCCCGGCCCCGCCCCACGTCGTGCAGGTCCATCGCCTTGCTGAGGACGAGGAAGCTGTTGGCGTCGAAGCGGGCGACCAGCTTGGCGCCGTGGTACTCCAGGTAGCGCTCGACCTCGAAGCGCTGCCACAGCGAGAACCCGTCGAGCGGCTCCACCACCTCCCGCCCGAAGCGGTCGGCGAACACGTCGTCGCTGCGGTAGGTGACCTGGCTGATCATGCGGGCGAGGGCGAGGCCGGCGGCCGGCCCGTCGCCGGGCCCGGCGTCGTGGTAGTCGCCGCCCCGCCACCTCGGGTCGAGGGCGATCGCCGCCCTCGCGCACGTCCCCCAGGCGATCTGCTGGGCGCTCGCCGCGGCCGCGGTGGCGATGGGGACGAGCGACCGCACCCGGTCGGGGTGCATCACCCCCCACTCCAGCACCTGCATGCCGCCCATGGACCCGCCGACCACGGTGAGCCAGCGGTCGACGCCGAGGTGGTCGGCGAGGGCCGCCTGGGTGCGCACCATGTCGCGGACGGACACGACCGGGAAGGCCGAGCCGTACGGGCGGCCGGTGGCCGGGTCGGTCGAGGCCGGGCCGGTGGAGCCCTGGCACCCGCCGGGCACGTTGGCGCAGACGACGAGGAACCGCTCGGTGTCGAGGGCCCGCCCGGGGCCGACGAGGGCGTCCCACCAGCCGGCCGTCGGCTGGCCGGGGCCGATGCCGCCGGCCACGTGCGCGTCGCCGGTCAGCGCGTGGCAGACGAGGACGGCGTTGCTCCCGTCCGCGTCGAGGCGGCCCCACGTCTCGTAGGCGACGTCGACCGGCCCGAGGCGGCCGCCGCCCTCGAGCGCGAGGGGCCGGTCGGCGGCGAGGCGGAGGAAGCGGCGGTCGCCGGGCGGGTCGCCGGCGCGCCAGGCGCCGCTGGCCGGGAGGCCGTCCGCGCCGGCGCGGGCCGGGAACGGCTCGACCGGCCCTGACGCGGAAGGGTCGCGGCCTCCCATGGCCGCGACCCTAGGTGTACTCGGCCAGGAGGTTGGTGACGGGTCGTTGACGTAGGCGAAGACCTCCGGTGCAGTGGAGATAGCCGTCTTCAGCTGACCGGAGGTCTTCGTGGGTCACCGTAACGCCCGTTTGACGTTCCAT